>JBILRD010000032.1:0-10494 GCA_044372845.1 Saprospira sp.
CTACTTTTCCGGTTATCCTGGGTTCCATGTACAGCAGCGCAAATAAACTTGCCTCCAGCCATGCCCCTGCAGACCCTAATCAGTTCAAAGCTATTTCGGTAAAAGACGGTAGCATGAAGCTGGAATTTGACGAGAAAGATGGCATCATCAAACTTACTACCGCAGCGGGGAATATCATCAATATTGATGACAAGGCAAAATCAATCACTATTGAAGATGCCTCGAATTCCAACAAGGTTATTTTAAGTAAAGATGGAATCCTTTTGGATTCTTCAAAAGATATTATTCTCAAAGCAGCTGCCAATATCTACCGCTGATACAAACGTAGAAGCGACTGGAAATTTACAGTTGAAGGGGATGGCTTTGAAAGGCGAAGGCAGCACTACTCTAGAACTGAAGGGATCCGCCTCTGCCAAGCTAGAAGGAGGTGGAATCTGTGAAATAAAAGGTGGACTGGTAAAAATAAATTAAAAATTATAAAAACAAGATCATATGGGAATGCCTGCAGCGCTAATGGGAGATAATCATGTTTGTCCGATGGTCACACCGGGAGTACCACCTATCCCCCATGTAGGCGGACCAGTAATGGCTGTCACAGCGGTAACGGTTTTGATAACCAATAAGCCCGCAGTCGTCATGGGAGACATGGCCATTTGCACAGGACCTCCAGACTCGGTAGTTAAAGGTTCTGCTACCGTTTTGATATGTAACATGATGGCTGCCAGAGTAGGCGATTCCTGTGCACATGGAGGTGTTATTGTGGGACCTGGTGCCCCAACGGTTTTAATAGGGGGATAATTTAGAATGAAAAATATGACAGAAGATAATAAAAAATCGTTTTTGGGATCAGGCTGGAGCTTTCCTCCTCGATTTCTCGAGAGTTCACAAGGTATAGAAATGTCAAAAGATGATGATGATATAGCCGAATCCTTGTATATACTTTTATCAACCTTGCCCGGAGAAAGAATCATGAACCCTGAATACGGTTGTGATTTACAATCTCAGATGTTCCAGAGTATAAATATCTCCACCAAGGTAGTAATTGAGGATTTGATTGCTACAGCTATCTTGTACTTTGAACCACGAGTTAGATTGATCGCTGTGGATGTGGAGGAAAAAGATCAGGTGAGCGGTATTATCAATGTACACATCACTTACGAAGTAAAAGGGGTCAACTCCAGAAAAAATATGGTTTTCCCATTCTATCTGGCAGAGGGTACAGATATTTAATAAAATCAACGAAACTGTATGTCTCAACAAAAAAATTCAGAATCCTTTCAATGGAATGGCACCAATCAGGGAGAGCGTATGCTTAAAGCCTTAAATCCTGATTTTATCAAGATAGATGAGAGAAGCAGCAGTGATTTTCTGGCCTTTGCTTCCAAATATTCTGAGATGCTGGCCTATTTTGACTTAAATAATTCACAGGTCGGTAATTGGTCAAAATTTTTCAACAATGATCTAAGTGTTTTTATTGCCTCCATTATCGCAACGGATACCAAAAAGATAGAAAATGAACATAAAAAGCTAATCATCGATCTTGAAAATGCTCCAAGACTAGCTGATAAGTTGGATGTTTTATCATTGTTATTCTTACAGGTATTTGATTTGGCTAAAATCCTGGATGGCTGGTACGTAAATGCTTTGAACATGAATCGCCTGTCACCCGGCGAAACCGATGACCTGGAAAATGAACTGGAGAATGCCATCAAACAACAATTGTCCGGCAATTTGAATGAATTGATGCAATATGCCGCCTTGTTAGAATTTCAGAATTTAGGCAACTATGACAAAACCAACATAAAAGCTAAGTTTCACAAAATTTGGTTCAATAAAGTTGATTTGCTGTCAGAGAACCAACCTGAGGAAGTAATTCAAAAGAACCTTTCTTCACTGATAGATTTTACTAAAAAAATAAGAATTCAATTCAGGACATTTTATAGTGTCATTTCCTATATCATTCAGATTGCGCCAAAATTTTTAGAAAAATCACTTCATGAGAAGGATGACCATCGTCCAGATATAGCTTTATTTATAGCATTTATAGAGCTATTCAAAAACAATCAAAAGCAACTAAATACACTGACAGAAAAGCATTTAGACTTTTACTACTATGATGTTTTGCGATTAAAGGAAAGAAACCTCAAACCTGATCAGGTCAATATTTATTTTAAAATTGCACAACATGTCGATACTTTCTATCTACCGGAAGGGAGTCTTTTATATGCCGGAATGTCTGAAGAAGGGACAGAAGTTCTCTACGAAACAGACTCCCCTATTGAAATTAACAGCGCACAGATCAGTGACTTAAAAACTTTATTTGTTAGTAAAAATCCCAAAATTGGCATTGGCAGTTCTTACAGACTTATTACCAATTTATACGCTGCCCCTGTTGCTAATTCTAAAAACGGATTGGGAGAAAGATTCACCAATAATGAGGAAGAATGGCCACTTTTTGGGGAAGAATTACTGGAAAAAACTGAGTCTGAACGACAAATGACCTACGCTGAAATTGGCTGGGCACTGTCCTCTCCAATATTAGAAATGGAAGAAGGTCATCGTGAAGTCAGCATGAAATTGGAATTCGAAAAAGATTCCATGCATACGCTGAATTTATTGATCAAAGACATAAGTAAAAATCAGGAGATTTCTCGCGAAGATGCCTTCTCAAAAATTTTTAAAAACAGCTTAAATGTCTTCCTTAGCTCAACCGATGGCTGGGTAAAGGCGAATATTTGCGAAGTATTACCACCAAAGGATTGGTCCGAATCCTACATTAGTTTACAAATCAGTATTTCCAGCGCCTCAGCAGCAATAACAGGGTATCGCTCTGAAATTTTGGGGAGCAGCTTTGATACCGATTATCCGGTTATGAAAATTATTCATCAAAATAATGATGTGGTATACAGTTATTCCTTTTTGAAAGAATTGATTTTAAAAAGAATCAATTTGTACGTAAAAGTAAAAGGAATAAAAAAATTGATGCTATTCAATGAATATGGTTTGTTGGAGTCCAGTATTCCCTTTCAGCCATTCTCAGCAGTTCCAAAGCCGGGTTCCTATTTATTGGTGGGCAAATCGGAACTATTTAAAAAACAACTGACGGATATCCAATTTAATATCGAATGGCACAATATACCAGATCATAAAAGAGGATTGAGAGGTTATTATAAAGAATACAATCTCAATGTTGCCAATGACAGTTTTAAAGTAAAAATTTCAGCCCTTTCTGAAGGAACCTTTAAACCAGCTTCCGAAAATAATCACAAAACCTACAGACTATTTGAGGATGATCAAAATGATAGCTCAAAGGTTTCCAATAAGACAATCTTTGGAGATTTAGATTTAAAATCTTTAGACATCAAAGCTAATTTTGACCTGAGCCTTCCCAGTATCTTTAACTCAGATGTCGATTCCGGCTATTTTAAAATAGAACTAGCGGAGCCTGCTTTTGGTTTTGGCCATGAAGATTACCCAAATATCTACACAGCGGTCATCACTCAAAATGCCGATCCAAAAAGGAAAGGTCCTGAGATACCATTACCAAAACAACCCTGGACACCGACCATTAGAAATATCAGTGTCGATTATGCTGCCAGTTCACAGATCAATATTCTTTCTGTTGGTACGCTTAGTAACAGCAATGCTGTTCCTGAAAAACTATACCATATTCATCCTTTTGGCATCATTAGCAGCTTTGTAAATGGCAGGCCACTCAATAGATCCTTATTACCTGCCTATGATGATGACGCCTACTTATATCTGGGAATTAAAGATCTTCAAGCCCCTTCCCCACTATCAATTTACTTTGAATTGAAAGAAAATCTGGATTATTTTTCAACTCTTAATACGAATAATAAAGATTCCAAACAAAATGAACTGACCTGGAGCTATCTGGTAAATAATGAATGGAAAACCTTTTCTCAAAACCAAATTTTAAGTGATAGCACGCATTCACTCAATAACTCTGGTATTGTTTTACTGGAAATTCCCAGGGACATTAACAACCAAAACAATATTTTAGATTCTGGCAAATATTGGATAAGAATTGCTTTGCGAGGTGAGGCGTTTAAAATGCCAAAAGTCCTTCATATGGCGACACAGGCCGTAACTGCGAGTTGGAAAGTAAATGAAAAGGATCTTTCCCATCTCAAAAATCCTATGACAGGCAATAGCATCCGAGGATTATTGAATGGGGTGGCTCAAATTCGTGAGGTATGTCAACCTTTTCAATCTTTTGGAGGAAGAGCCAAAGAAGGTAAAAATGAATTTTATACAAGAGTAAGTGAAAGGCTCAGACACAAAAACAGAGCCATCTCAACATGGGATTATGAACGGATCATCCTGGAGCAATTTCCGGATCTCCTTCAGGTTAAATGTGTTACACACAACAGCGCTCCTCAGTGGGTTCCAAAGGGATCGGTTCTGATAGTTGTTGTTCCAAAAATAAACCATGAATCCAGAAACCTGCCCATGTTAAATAACACTGTCCTGGAAAAAATCAAACAATATATCAAACCGCTGAGCTCACCTTTCGTAAATATTGAATTGAGAAATCCAGTTTATGAGAGAATTAAAATCAGTGCTGCTGTTCAATTTGTAAAAGGGAAAAATAATGGTACTTTTCTAAAAAAATTGAATCATGATATTATGGAATTTGTATGCCCATGGTTGTTCGGAAAAGCTAGTGAACTAGAATTGGGTGGCTCTTTGGCCAAAGACATGATACTGAATTTTATTGAAAAAACAGAATACGTTGAGTTTGTTACCAAATTTTCTGCTGTTCAGGTTTTTCCAACAGAACAAGGCTTTGATGTTGATGATACAGCTTTAAATTTATCCTCTTCTCCGACCATTAAGGCTACAAGACCATGGTCCGTTTTGATTCCATTTGTCAACAACCCAATTTATCTACTGGAAGATCTGAATTACCAGTCACCGGAAAAAGCAGGAATAGATAGTATGATGTTGGATGGCGACTTTGTGATGACTACAGAAAAAAACTAGAAAACTAGCATTTTAAGATAATTATAAAAACAAATGCTGCAATGGCACTTTTAACAAGAAGCACTTTAAAAAATCTATTCAAGAGGGGGATGGTGCCCTCTGAAGTAAATTTCTCCGACCTGATTGATTCGACAGTCAATAAGGTCGATGATGGATTTTCTCAAAGTACAACGGAAGGATTTATGTTGGCACCTCAAGGACCGAATAATAAACTAATTAGTTTTTATGAGAGTATTAGAGATGCTAAAGCTGCCTTTTCGGTTTCCATGAATCCAAGTCCCAACAGCCAAGGATTAAGTTTCAACGATGAAGACAACAACTCCCTTCTTTTTCTTAGAAAAGGTGGCAATGTTGGTATCGGTACGACTGTCCCAAATTTCAAACTGGAAGTCAATGGTATGACAGGGATGGCAGGAAGAGTAGGGACTTTTGCTGTTGGAGAGATACCTGCAGATGGCAGATGGCATCCTATACTTACTGAGTTAGAAGGAGTACAGGCTTTTGAAATAATGGCTCATGCTGCCGGCAGAACAGGAAGAGGAAAATATGCCCTCAGCCATGCTATCGCCTTATCCACCTACGGACAAGGGTCCATAAGACATGTAAAAGCCAGCTATGGTTTTTTCTGGAGAAAAATCAGCTTCAGATGGGTTGGCACTGAAACAAACTTTAAATTAGAGGCTAAAACAGCTGCTAATTACGGATTCTTAGACGCTGAAGAAAAAAGGCCTGCCGTTCTCAGATACTGGATTAGCAAACTATGGGATGATAACAGCATGCTGCCAAAAGGTATGACAACAGCCATTGTTCCAACTATTGATCAAAATATAAAATAAAGTCATGAACGAAGATATAATTTTTTTGAAAGATGAATTTCCAAAGCTATTGGATCAACTCCATCATGATCTGGAAGCTAAGTGGGGCGTTATGGGCCCCCAACACATGGTGGAACACCTAAGCATGGTCATGATGATTTCAAACGGAAGAGCTCAAGCTTCTCCATTTTATGAGGAAGAGAAACTTCAGAAAAATTATATACGTATCATCGAAAACAAGAATCTCCTGAAACGAAATACCAAGGCCCCCATTCTGCCGACAGAAGCACCGCCTTTGCATTTTAAATCAATGGAAGAAGCCAAAGGCAAACTCCTGAAAAACATGGCTTTATTCTTTGATCATTTCGATGAAAATCCTGAATTCAAATATATGCATCCAGCTTTTGGAATGCTGAATTTCGAAGAATGGGCCTACTTTCATGCAATTCATTCAAAGTATCATCTGGAGCAGTTTGGCCTTTACGAGGGTGGAACTATGTTGTAATATTTATTTCACCCTGACTAATATGATTTCTCTGGAGGTTCCCATACTAGGCATGTCAATCTTTAAGGTGTCCCCTTTTAAAGATCTGATGCTGATTCTTGGAATTACTACCTTATTTTCCTTGTTGATCACTTCTAGTGTATTGCCAAATGGCCTGAAGCGACCTTCACCTTCCAAGGCTCCAAGCTTCCAGCTCATCGATTTGTCTTCATTAAAGGTGAAGCTTATCTTGTCAGTATTCCAGTTGCCATACAAATCTTTCATTTCGTAATTGTTGCCGCATGAAAATAGTAGTATTGATATGGCAAAGATGAAGAGTGATTTTTTCATAATCTGCGGATTGAATGGTTTTTTAAACATCGTCTCTGCAAATTAAACGAATAAATTGGTCGAATGAGTATGGCAGATCATATAAAAAATCGTTATAATGGGTAGCACATATCTTAAGGGACTGGATTTGACCGTTTTGCAGGATCAAGGAGAGCATCAAATTGCCATATTTTTGTTCCATTTTAGAACCAGATTCAAAGTCTAATTTTCTCAATGGCTTTAGATAATGCCTTAAAGTTTCTTCGATATTTTTATTTCTTTTAATCTTCTTACTATCGGATACCTGAACAAAATAACCTTCAGTTTTAAATATATTTTTCAAGTAAAAAAACAGGTTTTTGAAATCAGATTCCGACCATAATTCGGGATTATACTGTATAACGATACCATTGACAGATGGAATCGTCATAAAAGTTATATTTGTATCTCCCTCTTCATTATCTTGATATCTTTGATATTCAGATAATACCCATTCTAAAATTTGATTTTTTGAATCAGAAAATGTCCATTCATGAAAACTATTGTTCTCATGTTCTTTACAATTCAACGGTTCGTGATGGATCAAAACACTTTCATCTGAGAAACCCTTTGTTTTTTTGGTTTTTCTGATAGAATTAAAACCCTCTTGAAATATGTTATTTATTTGATTCCAAAATCTTTTAATTCTCATGATTACGAGAGATAATTCAAAATTGATTTTTATAATGTTGTTTTTTTCTGGCAATTAATATTTTTTGATAGTAAATTTACAAAATTCTATAGGTGAATCTGGAATTGACTAAGAAACAAAAGAATTTATATAAGGTTCTATCTGATCTAATCTTTAACTTGAATGTCTGATAATAAATATTTAGAGGGTTTAAATACAGTCCAACTTCAGGCTGTAACTCATATCAATGGTCCCCTACTGGTCGTTGCTGGTCCAGGATCAGGAAAAACCAGAGTGCTAACCTACAGAATTGCCCATCTGATCAACTCTGGCGTTGCCCCCTGGGAAATCATGACCCTTACATTTACCAATAAGGCAGCCAAGGAAATGAAAGACCGTATTGCCAAGGTTGTTGGACCAAAGGCCAATCAGATCTGGGCAGGCACCTTCCACTCTGTTTTTGCCAAAATACTCAGAATCGAAGCTCAGAAAATTGGATACCCTTCAGATTTTTCCATTTATGACAGCAGTGATGTCAAAAGCGCTATTTCTGAAATCGTAAAACAGCAGGGCCTGGATTCCAAGGTCTATCAGTCAAACTATATTTACAGCAGAATATCCATGGCAAAAAATCAGCTGGTCTCTCCAAAAATGTACATGGAAGACAGCGATCGACTGATGGAGGACAAACAAGCCTCTATGCCTTATGTCTATAAAATTTATGACCTCTATGCAAAAAAATGTCATCGCTCCGGCGCGATGGATTTTGATGATTTACTTTACCAAATGTACAGATTGCTAAAAGAAAATCCGGATGCTGTACTTGATAAATACCGCCAAAAATTCAAATACCTGTTGGTTGATGAGTTTCAGGACACCAATTCTTTACAATCAGGGATTATTAAGCTTTTAGTTCAATACCCCGGAAGTTCAGAGAACGTATGTGTTGTAGGAGATGACGCTCAAAGTATTTATGCCTTTAGGGGAGCTACCATCCAAAATATCCTTGATTTTGAAAAGAATTTTCCAAATCTAACTATTTACAAATTAGAACAAAACTATCGCTCAACCAATCATATTGTTCAGGCAGCAAATGATGTTATCGCCAATAACAGCAGACAGATCAAGAAGAAAATCTTTACTGATAAGGGAGAAGGAGAACCTATAAAAATTATCAGAGCCATTTCGGACAATGAAGAGGCTAAGATGGTTGTCAGTATGATCATGGAATTGAAAATGCGATACCATCTTAAAAATGAGGAAATAGCCATTTTATATCGTATCAATGCCCAGTCCCGTGTATTTGAGGAAGCTCTCAAAGGTCAGAGAATTGCTTACAAAGTTTATGGAGGAATGTCTTTTTACGAGCGGAAGGAAATCAAAGATCTTATTTCTTACCTGCGTGTAATCGTTAATCCAAAGGATGAAGAAGCCCTTCGACGAATAGTCAATTATCCGACAAGGGGGATTGGAGATACCACCCTTTCAAAATTATCTCTTTTAGCCGACCAGAATGAAATATCTTTGTGGGAAGTTCTCAGACAAGCAAGAAATTTCGATAATGAACTATCCACAAGAGCGGCTCGTGCTATTCAGGAATTTGTAGTGCTGATCGAAACTTTTCAACGTTGGGCATCCAGCGATGATGCTTACGAACTGTCAAAAAGAGTAGCAAAAATGTCCGGTATTTTTGACGACCTAGCCAAAGACAAAACACCTGAAGGTCAAGGCAGAATTGAAAATATCCAGGAATTGCTGGACGGTATCAAATCTTTTGTCGAAGAAGATGTGGTGGAAGAAATTCAGGAGGAGCTAATGGATAAATCTTTAAGCAGTTATCTACAGAATATTGCTTTAATTACAGATATCGACGAAAACGAGGAAGATATAGACAGGGTTAAAATGATGTCTGTCCATGCCGCCAAAGGATTGGAATTCAAGGCTGTTTTCATTACTGGATTGGAAGAGAACTTATTCCCCTCTCAAATGATCCAAAAAGCTAAAGACCAAAGAGCTGCTCTGGATGAAGAAAGACGACTTTTCTATGTTGCCATCACCAGAGCTGAAAGATTTTTGGTTTTATCCTATGCTTCCAGCAGGTACAGATTTGGAAAAATGCAATACAATAACTCCAGTCGTTTCCTGGAGGAAATTTCTCCCGGCAATATGGATGTAAAAGCGCCAACCATCGAAAAAGCAAAAATCACAGGAATGAAAATTCCACCGAGGACTAATCCAATCATGGCAAGTAATAGAAACCAGGACCATCAGCATTCAAATATTATTGCCAGTCCGGCACATCTTGTTGTGCCAGGCGCAAAGGTTCTGCATGAGCGTTTTGGTGAAGGAAAAATATTGACCGTCGAAGGACCTAACGATAACAAAATTGCCAATATTTTATTTGATAGTGCCGGCGAAAAACGCATCATGCTAAAATTTGCCAAACTACAGGTTATTTCCTAATTTAACTATCATTCAAAAATCTGCTCGTAAATTCCAGTAACATCATCAGGCGAGTTGACCAGTTCTGAAAACACTGTCAATAACTGCCTGTAGAGCTGTTCGTTTTCAACCCATAGGATACACTCCTCTTCATTGGATTTACTGTGAATCTGATTGGCTAATTTGGGATTAACTTCTTGTGCATACTTTAAAACAATCATTTCCCAATCCTTGCCTTTCAGCTCTTCATAATTTTTCAATCTTGGAATAAGCAACTGATAGACAATTTTTGCATGACCATTGTGATTTAATTCCTCTACGCTTAACAATACAGGCTCAAAGCTGTAATCCTCCCAGTACCCTTCTTTTTTTACAATTTGAGAGAGATTGTTCGGGGTCATTATTTGTGGTAATATTCTCATAAGTCCAAATTTTTAGACTTACAAAATTAGATGTCCCATGATTTCAAAAAAGGACTTAGATCAAAGTCTGAAATAGTTGTGAAAAAATCATAATTTTAAAGCAAACCAATCAAGCATTCATGAAAACAGCTATAGTAGTCATCACTTTATCATTGCTGGTAACAGCTTTTTTGATCTATTTTTTGATTAACTACTCTAAAATAACTTACAGAAAATCAAGGACTAAGATTAAAGATAGAGACTTCCTGAAATTATTTGTGGAGCACGATCAAATGCTTAGTGTTAAGCAATTGATGAAGCTTTCCAAACTCACTTATATGGAGG
>JBILRD010000401.1:0-2690 GCA_044372845.1 Saprospira sp.
TTCGTTTTGTACTCCTTTGATTGTTGGTGCAGCTTTACCGTTAACGAATAAATCTCCATCTCTAACCTCGATTGAGTCACCCGGTAAACCAACACATCTTTTGATGTAGTGATCCCTTTTATCCACAGGACGTAAGGTAATTCTATCTTTAAATAATGTTTTCATCTGAGCCCTGGCAGTCTCCCTCTCTTTAAGATCAGGGATTCTTTTTAGCTGATTATAATAATCTTCACCATAATTAGTCGTCTTCAAAGTTGTGTCACCTTCCGGATAATTGAATACAACAGGATCGTATCTGTGAACTTTTTGAATAGCTGGTGCTCTGTGATAGCCCCATTTAGGCCATAAAGAATAACATTCTCCTCCAGTTATTGGAAGGACATTGTGTAATAGTGGAAATGACAGCGGAGTCATTGGCATTCTTGATCCATAATGCACCTTACTAACAAAAAGATAATCACCTACCAATAAAGAACCCTCCATAGATGGAGTAGGAATCGTGTAAGCTTCAATTAAAAACATTCTGATAAAATGCGCTGCAAAAACAGCGAATAAAATGGAGTCCGCCCATTCGCGTACGACTCCTTTTTTGGGAATTGGGTGTTCTTTCTCCAATTTTCGGATAGCTGCATCATCTTTCTTTTGAAGAGCTGCCTTGTAATTTTTCTTATAATCAGCTTTTAATTGATGTGCCGGGCCAATAAATTTTAAATCTTTACTCAATTTGTAGCCCATGTAAGGGAACCATACAAAAGGAAAAGCAATTGCCAAAACATGATCAATAAAAGCAAATCGACCGTAACTATTATTCATTTCAGATGCCATATTGGCCACTAAAAAGATATTGACAATAGGAACAAACAGCCAAACGATATGCCAACTTGGTCTACCGACAATTTTCATCCAAACCAAAAAATTAAGCACAGGAACAAAGGCTTTCCACCCCTTTTCTCCTCTTAATTCAAAAAGTTTAGAAATACCAGCAAAGGGTAATATATAAGACAAAAGAATAACCGCGAAGAAATATAAAAAATCCATGATCTATGATTAGTAATTTATAATTGTATTTAAACTTTTTTGTAGGAGTTGAAGAAAGCTCTCCATCTCATATTGATAACGCCCCAAAAAGCTTCGCTGAATATGGCTGTGCTCATCTTGGAAGCCCCTTCTTTTCTATCTATAAAAGTTATTGGAATTTCCTTTAACATATAGCCGAGTTGCCAGGCTGCAAATTTCATTTGTATTTGAAATGCATAACCAACAAATTTAATTTTTGTAAAATCTAAATCTTCTAAAAATTTACGTTTGTAGCATACAAATCCTGCCGTTGAATCAGATACGGGCATCCAGGTAATAAAACGAACAAAAATGGAAGCCCCTCTGGAAATCAGGATTCTTTTTAAAGGCCAGTCTACTAGTTTACCACCTTTGATATATCTGGAACCAATACTAACACCAACTTGATTTTTCTGACAAGCTTCATGTAACCTCAGTAGATCTTTAGGATTATGAGAAAAATCAGCATCCATTTCAAATATAAATTGATAGGCTCTTTCCAATGCCCATTTGAAACCGGCAATATAAGCTGTCCCCAAACCTTGTTTTCCTGTTCTTTCTATCAAGAATAACTTATCATTAAACTCCTTTTCTTGTAACTCTTTGACTTTATTGGCGGTGCCGTCAGGGGATCCGTCATCAACTATTAAAACATGAAATAGCATGTCAAGATCAAATACAGCACGTATGATTTTTTCAATATTCCCTATTTCATTATAGGTAGGTATGATGACAATATTCTCTGACTGCAAAACGAAATTATTTTAATAAGAAAGCACTGATAACATCAAAAAACTCTCCAAACTGTATAGATAACTAAAAAAACATAGATCAAAGATCCGAAAAACTATTAAAACTTAATCAAATAAAAAAACTCAAAACAGTAAACCACCAATTTTGCTGTAAATATACAACATTGGTAATTGACCAATAACTATTCCAGTAACTAAAATTCTAAATGGCATTCCTACTACCCCTGCTACATAACATATTAAATCTGTAGGAAAAACTGGCATGAAGGCCCAAATCATGACAAAAAATATTGATTTAGGTTTATTCAATTGAAATTCGATCTTACTCATTTGCCTGGGATATTGTTTTTGAAAATACAGATGCCATCCCATTTCTTTGGCAAAAAAATAACAAAAAGATGCTGAAAGTACAACGGAACCCAAGGTTAACAAAATGATAAGCCATGAAGAATCTGGAAATAAAACCAATCCTAAAAATAAAAATGGAGTAGGTGGAATCAGTACAAAACATCTAAAAACAAGCAGTCCAATGTATGCCATCCATATATTAGACTCGTATTTTTCAAGAATATGAGATAAATACTTGACAGTTAAAAGTTGTGGATTAAAAATAAGATATAAGGCCAAGGATAGAATCACAGCTATCCATATCCAGCCTAAAACAAATTTAACCCTTTGTTTGTATGAAAAAATTGTCATACTAACTATTCCATTTTTTTGAACATTGCCATATAAAACCCATCAAAACCTTGATCTTGAGGCATAATTCTTTTCTCCCCCAATAATACAAATTTTTTACCTTCTTCTGTACTATTTAAAAACCATTCGACCTGTTCTTCATTTTCATTTTTCAAAATACTACAGGTTACATAGAGCATGATA
>JBILRD010000033.1:0-10400 GCA_044372845.1 Saprospira sp.
AGGGTGAGATCACTCTCATCAGAGAAATTCCGGCAGACTTCATACTGACCAACTCATAATGCTCCGCCAGATTTCCCAGGGTCATGACCGAAGCAATCACCACACCAAAGACCAGTGCACGAGGAACCATCGCCAATCCCTGGTAAAACAGCAATTCCAAAATGACGCTGATTTCTAAATCTTTACCAACAATTTCGTCAATATACTTCCATAAAAATTGCATATTAAAAATAAAGGCTGCCACCAGAAACCAAACCACCATTGGTGGAATGAAACTCATGATGATTAACCTGTCAATTTTTTTCATGCAGTTGGGATTTTTATTTTTTTAACTCTCTGTAATACTGATAGAAATACGGAATCGTCTCAATCCCTTTCAGATAATTAAATATACCGAAATTTTCATTGGGCGAGTGGATTGCATCGCTGTCCAGACCAAAACCCATCAAAACGGTTTTTACGCCAAGTACCTCTTCGAACATGGCCACGATAGGAATACTTCCTCCCGCTCTGGCTGGAATAGGCTCTTTGCCAAAAGTTGCCTGATAAGCCCTGGCTGCAGCCTGATATTCCAAACCGTCTGTAGGCGTTAAAACAGGTTCTCCACCATGGTGAGGGATAACCTTTACCTTGACGGCAGCCGGAGCAATTTTTTCAAAATGGCGCTGGAACAATTCAGTAATTTTTTCTGAAGACTGATTCGGCACCAATCTCATGGATATTTTAGCATAAGCCTTCGAAGGTAAGACAGTTTTGGCACCCTCTCCGATATAACCTCCCCAGATACCATTCACATCCAGTGTAGGTCTTGTTGAAGCTCTTTCGATGGTAGTGTATCCTTTTTCTCCCCAGACATCCTCGATGTCCAAAGCTTTTTTGTATTCTTCCAAACTGAATGGTGCCTTGTTCATCGCAGCTCTCTCGGCCTCTGACAACTCCAGTACCTCATCATAAAATCCATCAATAGTGATATGGCCGTTTTCATCATGCATAGAAGCAATCATCCTGGCCAATATATTGATGGGATTCGCCACAGCTCCGCCGTAAGTTCCTGAATGTAAATCTCTGTTCGGACCAGTGACCTCCACTTCCAAATAGGAAAGTCCGCGCAATCCGGAAGTAATCGATGGTACATCATTGGCAATCATCGAAGTGTCTGAAACTAAAATCACATCCGATTTCAAACGATCTTTATTGGCTTTGATGAAAGGACCAAGATTGGAGGATCCGACCTCTTCTTCCCCTTCTATCATAAATTTAATGTTGCAATGAAGGGCGTTATTTTTTACCATGTATTCAAAAGCCTTGAAATGCATGTACATCTGACCCTTGTCATCGCAGGCTCCTCTGGCAAAAATGGCACCCTGAGGATGTCTTTCCGTCTTTTTGATGATCGGTTCAAAAGGACCTGATTCCCACAAATCCAATGGATCCGGCGGCTGAACATCATAATGTCCGTAAACCAAAATAGTTGGTAATATTGGATCAATTATTTTCTCGCCATAAAGAATCGGATGTCCGGCCGTTGGACAAATTTCTACATTATCGGCTCCGAGTTCTATAAGTTTTGATTTCAGATACTCGGCCGTTTTGATCATATCCTCTTTGTGTCTTGAATCTGCACTGACAGATGGAATTCTCAATAAGTCCAATAATTCATTGACAAATCGATCCTGGTGTTGTTCTATATATGTTTTAACGCTCATGATAAGACATTTTAGTGTTTGAGTTGATTATGGTACTAAAGCTATACAGGAAATTTCTACATCGACTCCCTTAGGCAAGGCAGAAACCTGAACTGCTTCTCTGGCAGGAGCTGTTTCATCGTTGAAATATGAGGCATACACCTCATTGATGGCAGCATAATTATTCATATCTGTCATAAAAATACTGCATTTCAAGACTTCTTCAAAACCTATGCCTGCAGCATTGAGGATAGCTTTTAAATTTTCCATCACCTGAGCAGTTTCCTTTTTGATATCACCCGATACCAATTCACCATTGGCTGGATTGATAGGAATTTGTCCCGAAACATAAAGGGTACCATTCGCCAGTGTAGCCTGATTGTAAGGACCTATTGGTGCCGGAGCATTGGGACTGAATATGATTTTTTTCATGATATTATTTAAATTATGAATTTACTAATGGAGGCTATGAAAACCAATTTCCAAAGTTAGCAAGTAATTATTCAAGAGCAAAACTATTATGGTAAAAAAGCTCCGCATGATCGATTTCATGGGAGCTTAATATTATAAGTCTTAGAATAATTCTATAATTCGTCTACTTCAACGTTTTGATCTGAAGCAACAGATAAAATGTGACGTTTACGGTAGTGACCGCACTCTCCACACATGTGGTGAGTTAGCTTAGGACTGCCGCAATTGGAGCAAGCAACAACATTAGGAGCCTCAATTTTGTAATGAGTACGACGTTTACGTTTGCGTTGCTTGGAAATTCTGGTCTTTGGATGTGCCATTGTATTTTAAATTTATGATAATTAAGTGTATAATTCTATTTCAACTTTTTTAATTCGTCCCAAATGGAAGCACTTTGCTCCTCTTCGTTACTGTCTTTTGCATGTTCATCTCCAGCATTTTCCTGAAGATATTTCAACACTTGTTGATTACAAGTCGGCTGACCATGCTCATCATCCGGATGTACTTTTCTAAAAGGTATCTGAAGAACCAGCGCTTCGTACAAGGGTAAAGCTATATTGATAGCACTTTCACCATGTTTGATGTAGATGATTTCAAGCTCATCAGCAGCATCTTCTGGAATTTCATGAACAAACTTGACAATCAACATTTCTTTGCCTTCAACCGGCAGATTAAAATCCTCATTGCAAACATCACAAACCGCTGCTACTGTACCCTTCCAATCAAAATTCAACTCCAGCAGTGTATTATGTTTATCCAGCACTAAATTTACTATGATATCAAGATCTTCAACCAATGGATTTTCAAAAATTTCAAGAAATTTTTTGTCAAGATGGTATTCGAACCGATGTTTTCCCTCTTTTAAACCTACGTAGTTAATCGAGTAAGCTTTTAATGCCTTCATTAGCTTGTTTTTTTAGAAAACGTTTGCAAAGATAGATAAGTCGATTGAAAAAATAGAATAAAAGCTAAAAAAAATGGAATATTTATATCAAAATACACCTTAAATTTTAAAACGGTATATCGGAACTCAAATCATCATTGTTCAACTTGGAAGAAAAAGTTTGTCCGTTACCGCTATTACTGTTAGAATTTATTCCTGAATTTAAAGATCCAAAATTACCAAATCCTCCATAGCCGCCAAAAACTTCATCCTCCAGATTGCCAAACAAAGCAAACTGTCCGTCCCATTTTAACTTGACGTTTTCAAGAGCACCATTACGATGTTTAGCAATGATAATCTCGCCAATGCCCCTCAATGAATTCCCCTCTTCGTCCTGTAAAATATCGTAATACTCCGGTCGGTAGATAAAGGTTACAATATCCGCATCCTGTTCAATCGCTCCGGATTCCCTCAAGTCAGAAAGCATCGGCCTCTTGGTACCACCTCTGGTCTCCACCGCACGACTCAGCTGGGAAAGTGCTATCACAGGAACGCTCAACTCCTTGGCCAATGCCTTTAAGGATCTTGATATCTGAGAAATTTCCTGTTCACGATTGCCACCTTTTCCATCTCCACCAACGGTCATCAGCTGTAAGTAGTCAATGATGATCAATTGGATATCATGTTGCATCTTCAATCTTCGACATTTCGCTCTCAATTCAAAAACACTGATACCAGGCGTATCGTCAATATAAATGGGCACCTTAGCCATTTTATCCGCTATAGAGTGCAATTGCTGCCATTCGTAATCCTCGAGTTTTCCCTTTCTTAATTTCTCGGAGGGGATAAGCGTTTCCATGGAAATCAAACGATTGACCAACTGCACACTGGACATCTCCAAAGAGAAAAAGGCAACTCCCATGTTAAAATCCAGGGCTGCATTTTTGGTTACAGCAAGTGTAAAACTGGTCTTACCCATACCAGGTCTCGCTGCAACAATGATCAAATCGCTATGCTGCCAACCTGATGTAACCCTATCCAAAGCTGTAAACCCGGAAGGTACACCCGTCAATCCATCTGCCTTTTTGGACAACTCCTCAATCTGTTGAATCGACTTGGTGATCAAACTGCTCATAGACTCAACCCCGCGTTTCAAATTCTTTTCTGTTATTCCGAAAAGTCCCTGCTCGGCTTTGTCCAATAAATCAAAAATATCGGTTGTATTCTCATAAGCATCCTTGATAACATCTGTGGATACTCTGATCAATTCTCTCTGAATGAATTTCTGAGCTACAATTCTGGCATGATACTCAATATTGGCTGAAGATGCCACCCTGTTTGTCAACTCAACCAGGTAATATGGACCACCGACCGTTTCCAAAGCGCCCATCTTTTTCAATTCCTCTGTTACTGTCAACAAATCGACAGGACTGCTTTTTTCAAAAAGGGAACAAATAGCCTTGTAAACCAGTTGATTCGATTCTACATAAAAACTATCTGCCTGTAAAATATCTATAATGGTCGTCAAAGCGTCTTTGTCCAGCATCAAAGCACCAAGCACCGCCTGCTCCAACTCTCTGGCCTGCGGCTGAACTTTTCCATATAAATTGGAATTGTTGTCTTCTTTTCGTCTGTTGATTCTTAAGCTGCCTTTTTTGGCTTCATTCAACTCGTTTTCCATGGCTTTGGTATTTGGGGGGAATTTCTAAAAATTATTGCCAGGCACAGATGATAGCGCCCATGATAGTTAATGAAAGCACCCAATAACCCGTGTGGACTGCTACATAAGTAAAGGATCTTCTTTCAAACAGTGCATTCACTCCGATAATTGGCAAAGCAAAGAATAATCCTGCCATTCCTCCATGCAAAGCTCCATGCTGAGGAGACCTGAACCTGTCGCCATAATCAGCGATAAACTCATTGTAAAATATAGTGGAAGCAGCTTTAGGATCAGACATAAATCCGGCTTCACCAGCCATCACACCAAAAACTCCAGTCTGATGAACAACCATAGTTCCCAAAATCACCGAAATCATCAAGCTGAACAACCAAAGTAATCCAAAAACCAGGACCATATTGACAGATTTAGCATCCTCTGCTTTCATAGCGCTGGCCTTCATCCAAATCGTTCCAAAGACTTTTGGATTATACCATAATATGCCGATGATCAAAGGAATTATTGAGCTGACTAGAATAGACAGAAAGTTTACAGGATAGTTCATTTTATCTGTAATGTAATAGTTATCAATTAAGTGTGTAACTTCTAAAAACAAATATCAGACTTTTGTCGAAGTCAATTTTTTTCAGAAAGGGTTACAAATCTAACAAGAAATTGACAATATCAATTCAAATAAAAAAAATTTTGAAATAAATATTAAGTAATTCGAGTTAAGTCGGGCCGTTCCAAAGGTAGTATGATTTCAAAAGTCGTTCCTCTGTTCAATTCGCTCTGAAAATTGATGGATCCGCCCATTTTGTCTATATAGCGTTTGACAATAGTCAGCCCCAGACCTGTACCATGTATATCTCCCGTATTACTGGCTCTGAAAAAACGTCCAAACATTCTTTTTTGATCTTTTTTAGGAATGCCGATTCCCTGATCTATGACTTTGATATTTAGTTTGTCTTGATCTGCTATTGTTTTTAATGTAATATCCTTTGCTGTAACAGAGTACTTGACAGCATTGGAGAGTAGATTAATCAGTACATTTCTCAATAAATTTTTATCCACTAACAGTTCATTTGGACCCTCGTGTAAAAAAAAGATCTGTTGATTTTTTTGAACAAAGGGTATAATCTCATCAATGATTGTGTAGACATACTGATCAAATTGAACGAGCTCGGGATTAAAATCTATTGCACCGGATTCTATCTTTTCAAGACTTAAAAAATCATTGATAATGTAATTTAAATTATTGACCGAAGATTTTATCCTGTCTAAATGCTTGGATCTTTTTTCCTGATCTGTCATGTTGGCGTATCGTTCTATCAAAGAAGCTGAAGAAAGTATAGATGACAGTGGCGTTCTGAACTCATGGGAAGCCATGGAGACAAATCTCGATTTCAAATCACTTTTTTCCTTTTCAATGTTTAGGTTTTTTTCCAATTCAAAGGTCTTCAGCGCATATCTGATGGAAAGGTCAAGATACTGTGCCTGACTCTTATTCACCATTCTTTTATCAATAAATGGTTTTAAATTGAGATCATAATTAGAGTTTAAGGACTCTTTATCTCCAAGAAATAAAACCGGAAAAACGGTTTCCATCCTTCCAATAATTTTTGACACTTCATCGCTGTACTGACGCAAATAATTAGAATTAAACAAGGCCAAATCGTAATTTTCAAGACAAGGCTCCTGGTCTATTTCAAAAATACTTTGATGGCAAGTCAGTTCAAATTTTAATTTGGTAAAACTGCTAAGTGCTTCATGTACAGAAGAGCATATACGCTCATCGTCATCGACGAGCAAGATATTTAATTGATCTTTCATTCTTCAAATATTATCTCTTTAAGAAAAAACTGATAAACAGTAATTGAATCTTAATAAGGCATCAAAGCCTCATAGATATTTATCCGACAGAATAGATTTTCTTTTTTTGATTTAAGTAGAATTTTCTTCAAAATCATAGAACATAATTTTTAATATCCTCTCTGGGGAAAAAGGCTATTGGATGAAAATTTAAAGTTTAGGGTAATAAAATTATTTGCACAGGGTATTTTTTATACTAATTCATCAACAATTAAAATAAAACATCAAAAATATATTATTAATACAATATATACAAATTGAATTTTTCAACCTAGTATTGTTTTAAGATTTCTTAATTTTTTTCTTTTAACTTATCTCCTTTTGCAATAGTACTTTATATATTTTTCAAAAAAAATAACTCTTGTCAGTTTTGGGGGTAATGTATATTTTTCACATCTTTAACATGGTATAAAAAATACAATATTTTTAGCCCAATCCACAACACCTAAACTTTTGACCGCAGATATGCCTAAAAAATTATTTTTTTACGCCCAGCTTTTCTTAGTGCTGCTAAGCTACAATTCTCACTTGTATGCTCAGGATTGGCATTTGGAACGCGACAAGTCTGGAGTAAAAATTTATACAAGGTTCATCAAAGGCTGGGATTTAAAACAATTTAAAGCCGTTGTCAATATCAAAACTGATTTGTCCTCCGTCGAAAAAACCATCAGAAACGCCGTAGGCAGAAACAATTGGATGTACAATACTTTTGACACCAAGGACATTAAAAAAGTATCCGAAAACGAAATATACTCTTACTCGAGAGTAGCCGCTCCCTGGCCGGTTTCCGACAGAGATAATGTCACCAAATACACTTACAAAAAAGTATCAGAGAAGGAAATTTATGTCTATCTGAGCAATGTAAATGGCATTGCACCCGAGAAATCCGGAATCGTCAGAATCAAAAGAATGGAAGGATACTGGCATTTCAAAGATCTGGACAATGGATTTATCCAGGTTTCTCAAATAGCTGTTGCTGAGCCCGGCGGTTCTATCCCTGCCTGGTTGGCCAATTCTGCCGTTATAGACTCCCCCTATAACACGCTGCTCAATATGAAAAATCATATCGAAGCAGGAAAAAGGTAGAACTGCTCAGAATTTTTCCTTTTTGTGGCTCGAACTTTTATTTTTGATTCCTTGTTAGTACTTTTATTCCAAAATCAATACTATGGGAATCAAACTATTCAGATTGTTGCTGCTCACGTTCATCATCTCCTTCTCAGGAAACCTCTTTTCGCAATATGAAGACGAAGTAGACGATTCCAAAATCATCGATAAACTGACAACCAAGAAAGGGGAGCCCAAACCCAAAAAGGAACTCAAACTAGATAACTTTTTTGTAGGATCCGGTGTCAGTATGCAGTTTTGGGGCAATCAATTCGGCATGGACCTGCTTCCCTATTTTGGTTACAGAATCGGCAACAGAATCGCTCCGGGAGTGGGTATGAGCTACATGTACTCTTACAACATGATTTCTGAAACTTCGCTGCATATCTATGGACCCAAAGTCCTTCTCAAAGTAAGACCATTCAAAGCTGCCAGATCGCTGCAGGGATTTTACCTTTACGGAGAATATGAATACCTGATTATTGAAAAGGAAAACCAATTTTATAATCCAAACAATCCCAACGGCGCTGCACGTTTCACCAGATTGGAACAACCCAGAGCCAATGTAGGATTTGGTTATACCAGCAATTTTGAAAAAGGATTCGGCATTACCTATGAATTTCTGTACGATGTCAGATCCATCAACAATCCATCTATCTTCTTCCCAATAAGTTACAGAATTGGATTCTATTATGGTTTTTAACTAAAATCCTCCTTTTGAAGCATCTCATTTTATTACTCACACTTTGCTGTAGTGCACTCTTAACGGCACAACAATTTGAAGCTCATTACCACCAAAAAGAAGGCAATACCCTACCCTATCTTTTATTAAAACCATTGAATTTTGACAGCAGTCAGTCCTATCCGCTGCTGATCTTTCTGCATGGCGCCGGAGAGCGAGGTTCCGACAATAAAGTCGCCGCTAAGCATTTCAGCTCCCTGGTCCTGGCCGACAGCAATAGAATCAACTATCCCGCCTTTGTTATCATTCCGCAATGCGATACCGGTTACCGATGGGTCGAGGTGGACTGGAAGCTGGACTCCCATCAGATACCAGCAGAGCCTTCTCTGTACATGAGTTTGTTTTTGGAGGTACTGGACAGTCTGGAGCAGAGCCCTTCGATTGACAAGAACAGAATTTATGTCAGTGGCCTGTCCATGGGTGGATTCGGAACCTGGGATTTGATTGCCCGTTTTCCCAATCGATTTGCCGCGGCAGCTCCGATTTGTGGTGGTGCCGACTTGAATACAGCTTCCAAAATAACCCATATCCCTGTCTGGACCTTTCACGGAGCCAAAGACAGGCTGGTAAAACCTAGCCGAAGTCGAGAAATGGTCGATGCCCTAAAAAAACTAAATGGAAAAATCAGGTATACCGAGTATCCGGAAATTGGTCATGATAGCTGGAAGGCCGCCTATGCCGAAACCGATTTTTTGAAATGGTTGTTTGGTTGGAAATTGAGGGCGAGATGATTACCCAATTTGCAATTATGACAAAAACGAACTAGTTTAGTCAAATCAATCCCATTATTTAATCTGGAATGCAATAATTTGGAATGCAATAATCTGGAATTATTTAATCTAGAATCTGGAGTATAATAATCTGGAATGCAATAATCTGGAATTATTTAATCTGGAATTATTTAATCTGGAATGCAATAATCTGGAATTATTTAATCTGGAATGCAATAATCTGGAATTATTTAATCTAGAATCTGGAGTATAATAATCTGGAATGCAATAATCTGGAATCTGGAGTCCTAATTCTCAATTCCTAATTCTCAATTCCTAATTCTTTGACTCCTAATTATTTGATTCCTAATTCTCACTCCTAATTCTATTACTCCTGACTCCTAATTCTCTCACTCCTAATTCTCTCACTCCCATGAAACAAAATATCCTCGCCTCAAAAACATATGCATTCGCCTTAAAATCAATAAAACTATTCCAACTTCTTACAACTGAGAAAAAAGAATTTATCCTGTCTAAACAATTTTTACGCTCTGCTACCTCTGTAGGGGCAAATGTAGAAGAATCAATTGGTGGCCAAACCGAAAAAGATTTTTTTGCAAAGTTGAACATATCTTACAAAGAAGCTCGTGAAAGTCACTACTGGCTCCGCTTACTGAAAGATAGTCATATTATCTCAGATGAAATTGCCAAACCACTTATCGCAGATGCAGAAGAAATACAACGTATACTTGGCTCTTCTATTAAAACACTCAGGGCAAAACTTAAAAACTAATTCTATTTTATTTAATCTGGAATGCAATAATCTGGAATCTGGAATGCAATAATCTGGAAACTGGAATTACTAAATCTGGAATGCAATAATCTGGAATCTGGATTCCTAATTCTCAATTCCTAATTCTCTCACTCCTAATTCTTTGCGACCTTTCTTTGCGCTTTTGGCGTGAACCACAATCTGTACAGGTTATTTACAAGTGAGCTTGGTAAAAAATAATTTCAAGCCGGTCTAAATAGGGCTCAAGTTGAATTTTTAAACCAAAAAAATCGATGTGGGCAAATTACACCAAAAATAAATTTTAAAGAATTTACCCCCATATATACTGAATTTTAAAGCCTGTTATCATATATGATAACCTTGATAAGGATCAGTGTTTGTAATTTTATATTTTAATATTAAAGACAGATAAAACTTGAAAAAAACTTTTTTTTGACAGTTATCTTACTCTGAAACCAATTATACTTTTTAAACCATCAA
>JBILRD010000034.1:0-10395 GCA_044372845.1 Saprospira sp.
AAAGAAATAATTTGACTGGCAACAACAACCAAATATCTGTTTCTGAATTACCACAAGGAACTTTCTGGATGGTCATCAGCAATCAAGAGGGAGTGATGTATGCAAGAAAAACTATTAGCGTAAGCAAATAATTATATAATTATCAATAAAAAGCCCTTGACTGAATAAGTTAAGGGCTTTTTATATTAAAGGGCTATTCAAAACAATATTTGGATCAGGGCAGTTGTTTTTTTCAAATTCAATCATTTTATCAGAAGCTACACCAGGATAATCTCCATAATTCCCTTTCATGTCCAAAATAATTTGAAAATGAAGATGAGCAGCCCAATTACCATTCTCTTCAATAGGACCGAAATGAGCAAAAATCTCTCCTTTTTTAATTTTTTTGCCTCTCTCTAAAGTTTTTAAATCTTCTCTTGAAAGATGTCCGTACAACGTAAAAAAACTTAATTTATCGCTGACTTGATGCTTTAATATTATGGTTGGACCATAATTACCTTTTCCTTTGTTATCGTTAAAACTATGAACAACAGCATCTAAGGGAGAAGCTATGCTTGTTCCCGCTGGCATCCAGATATCAATCCCAAGATGAATAGATCTTTCATCTTCAGGTTTTTCAGGAACAAAAAGTGCATGTTCTTGATATAAATTTCTCCGCTCCAAATATCCACCAATAGCCATTTTTAGATTAAGTTCCCTTAACTTTTGGTCGATAAAATTTTGAAAATGATTTGGATCCTTATAATCAAAAGCTTTTAGTTGAAGTGAATCTATACTCAAGTCGATATGACAAGCATGTTCAGCATCAAATGGGTATGGCAAAATTGGATAAAAAGATCTTTTATTATCGAAGGCCCATTCTAAAAAATCTGCATACATAGAATCTAATTGAGTTTATTTGGGTTGGTCAAATTGCAATTTGGCTAATTGATTATACAATCCATTTTCAATTTTGATTAAATCCTCATGTGATCCCGATTCAACGATTTTACCGGAATCTAAAACGAGAATTTTATCGACCTCTCTGATCGTCGCCAATCTATGCGCAATAATCAATGAAGTCCTGCCTTCCATAAGATTATTCAAGGCTTCCTGAACCAAACGTTCTGATTCGGCATCAAGTGCAGAAGTAGCTTCATCAAGTAAAAGAATCGATGGGTTTTTCAATATGGCTCTGGCAATAGCAATTCTTTGTCTTTGCCCACCTGATAATTTTACCCCTCTCTCTCCGACGATTGTTTCCAAACCTTGGGGAAATTCGGAAATAAAATTCCATGCATTTGCCTTTTTAGCTGCTTCGATGATTTCATTTTCATTGGCATTATGATCACCATAGGCGATATTTTCTCTTATTGTGCCACCAAACATAATAACATCTTGAGGTACAATAGCCATATTTTTTCTCAAGGCACTGAGATCATAGTCTAAAATATTTTTATCATCAACTGATATAGTACCATCCTGTATATCATAATACTGGAATAACAATTGCATAACCGTTGATTTTCCTGCTCCCGAGCTACCTACCAAGGCTACTTTTTTCCCCTTTTCTACCTTGAAAGAAATGGCATCCAATATTTTCAATTCCGGTCTTGATGGATAATAAAAGCTAACATTTTCAAAGCTGATGTCACCATCTATTTTTACGGAAACTGGATTTTTAGAAATATCAATTTCAGAATCGTTCTCTAAAATTTCCAAAACTCTTTCAGATGCTCCGATGGCTCTGACCAGTTGCTCATAAAAACTACTCAAACTTGCCAAAGATCCACCTAAAAAGGCTGTAAAGGTTATAAACTGAATAAAATCCTCGGTATGAAAAGAAGAGGCTTGACTACTGTCATCAATCATGGTAGCTCCTAGCCAGAGGATAAAAAATATTGCACCGAATAATACAGCAATGATGAATGCGAAGAAAATACCACGAACCTTGGCAAATTTCATGGAAACTTCCACTACTTTATCAATAGATTTTCCGTATCGAATATGTTCATACCATTCATTGGTAAAAGATTTTACTACTGAAATTGCCATCAAAGTTTCGTCCAGAATTACATTAGTTGTAGCCAATTCATCCTGTCTATTCCTTGATAATTTACGAATATATCGTCCGAAAACAATAGCTATTATTATAACTACAGGAAAAGTACCAAGCATTATAAGCGTCAGGCCCGGAGCAATCCAAAAAATAAAAATTAAGCCGCCAATTAAAATTATAAGTTGCCTTATCAATTCAGATAAAGTAATTGAAATCGCATCTTGTAATAATTGAACATCAGCTGTGGCTCTACTTGACAACTCACCTACTCTTCTTTGTTCAAAAAAATGTATTGGTTGCGTAATTAGTTTAGAGTAAAGATCTTTTCTGATATCTGCTATACTTTTTTCAGCAACATAGGTAAGAAGTAGCGCTCGAAAATAAGAGGTTAAAGCTTGAAAAATCAAAAGTACTATCAAAATCAACCCTATACCATTAAAGCTTAATCCAAATGACGATCTGTTATTGGCGATGGCAATTAGTTCACCAGATGCCCAGGGGAAAACTAAAAAGACTGAACTACTTACTCCAAGTAAAATCAAGGAGAGCGTAAAAGGCCAACGGTATGGATACAGATAGGTAAGAAGTTTTCTAGCTTTGGAAACTCCTTCCCGTGATATTTTTTTTGGAGTTTTATTGTCAATTTCCTCCATTGAGTTTTCGTTTGATTTTATATTTTCTTTAGTATTTCTCATTAAATTTGAAATATAAATTTTATTCTTCCAAACAGATTCAACAAAAAAAGGTTCGCTGCTATTGAGCTGCGAACCCATACTTTAGTATGAATTTCTTGTTATTTCAAAATTATAAATCTTAAAAAACTACTCCAGCCAAAAGCGTAAGTATAAGTAAGGCAGCGCCCAATACCCATGTAGTTTTTTCAAGTATATCGGTAGATCTTGATGCACCCAATATTTTTTGAGCTTCTGAAGTACCACCAAAAGCTGAGTTCAATCCACCACCTTTAGGATTTTGAACCATGATGATTAGTATAAGTAGAAGTGATACTAAGGCAATTAAAATTACAATTAACGTAAGCATAAAATTGAATTAAAATATGGTAAAGACTTATCTCAAAGCCTCAATTTTCTTCGCAAAATAAATACTTTTTTCTGGAAATTTCAAAATTAATGCATGATACATTTTCATCGCTTTTGAATTTTGCCCTTGGAACACCAATAAATCTGCCAATGTTTCAGAGATTATATTTTCGTCATCAGTAATACTTTTAACGATTCCCTCTTCCTTAAATTCATCTTCTGGCAAAATTACATTACTGGAAACAGCCTCACTCTTTTTTGCTTTAACTGCAAAGTGTTTGAGTTTATCAGAAATATTATTTAAGAATTCTTCTGTATCATTTCTTACCAGGGAATCTTTCTCTATTTTACTAATTGAATTTGACTGTAACGCTACATCATGACTAAGGATAACATATCCATCAGATTTTTCACAATCCTCTTCAGCCAGTGCATCCAACATTTCTTTTAATTTCGGAAACCTTAGAAATTTTAATCTCTTTGTTCTTTCAGATCTATTAGGGGTTGAAATGATACCATCCATCTCGATGAGATAGTCCTCTGGCATTTCCTCCCCGTTTAAATCCATGGATTGGTTGAGCAAAGTTTCAAGGAAAGACTTTCCATTGGAGGGACTTTCATTTTTAAGCTTATCTGTTTTGATTTTCAACCTGTCAAAGTTGTATCTGCTCATTTTCTGTCAATAAGTTTATATTATCTGTCATGTAAACCAACTTCAGAGTGATATCTTATTCTAAATAAAACGGTTAAACTCCCAGCAAACATACATGAATAGTATTTTGCAATAATTTTTAGAAATAAAAGCTCAGGACTTTGTCTTTACAAATGACTTTTTGGTCTTAAAAAGGTCATACTAAAGTATATCAAAGAGAATCAAAGTATTATTGAAAATTTGATAAAACTGTAGATTTAGGTCAGCAACAAAAGTACAAAAAAGCTTGAGGTAAAAAAGAAAGAGAGGTATATTATTTTTGATTTTTTTTGAAATGACGATTATTACTGACAAAGGGTAATTTTTAGCAGTTAATTATTAAAAAGAATAGAATAAATGTTATATTTTTGTGAAGTTTATTTCAAAATTTGATTTTTGACAAAAAATCTAATATCCTAAAAATCACATGTTTAATATAAGAAAATTATTTAGTTTTTTCACACAAGAAATTGCTATTGACTTAGGAACAGCCAATACATTGATTATTCACAATGATCAGGTTGTAGTTGATGAACCATCTATAGTTGCTGTTGACAGAAATTCAGGATCAGTAATCGCCGTAGGAAAGAAAGCGATGATGATGCATGAAAAAACCCATCAACAAATTAAGACAATTCGTCCCTTAAAAGATGGTGTTATTGCCGATTTCGAAGCAGCAGAGCATATGATACAAGGACTTATTGACATGATTCCAAATCGCAGAAAACTGCTAAGAAACATGAGAATGGTTATTTGTATCCCATCTGGTATCACAGAGGTTGAAAAAAGAGCGGTATTTGACTCAGCAGAACATGTAGGCTCAAGAGAAACTTATTTGATTCATGAACCTATGGCAGCAGCCTTGGGTATTGGCTTAGACGTAACGGAACCTGTTGGCAACATGATTATTGACATCGGGGGTGGTACCACAGAAATTGCTGTAATTGCGCTTGCTGGTATAGTTTGCGATCAATCCATCAGAACAGCTGGTGATGAATTTACATTTGACATTGTTAACTATATGCGCCGTCAACACAATCTTTTGATTGGAGAAAGAACGGCTGAACAAATTAAAATTCATGTTGGAGCAGCATTAAGCCAGCTTGATAATCCACCTGCAGATTACGCCGTAAATGGTCGTGACTTGATGACTGGTATCCCTAAACAGATCCTTGTCTCCTATTCAGAAATTTCATCAAGCTTGGATAAGTCTATTTCAAAAATAGAAGAAGCCATTCTAAAAGCCTTGGAAAGCACTCCTCCTGAACTAGCGGCCGATATTTATCGTACCGGATTGTACCTTACTGGTGGTGGCGCTTTGTTAAGAGGTTTGGACAAAAGAATCAGCCTAAAAACTAAGCTGCCAGTTCATATTGCTGATGATCCTCTTAGAGCTGTTGTTAGAGGTACAGGGATTGCACTAAAGAATATTTCTAAATTCTCATTCCTTATTTCTCAAAAAAATCTCTAGAAAATAGCTCTATTTGAGGGATCTATAATAAATCTATATATGATTGTATTTCTCTTAAATTATTTTTGAAAGATACAGAGATAACATGAATAAAATCGGCCTCTTTCTTTTAAAATTCAATGGATTATTTGTATTTCTAATTCTAGAATTTTTCTCTCTGTACATATATTTTACCCAAAATATTACACAGGAAAAATCTGCCTTTCTTGGGTCGTCCAATCGAATTGTAGGGAATGTTTACGACTATACCAATCGTTGGATGAGGTATTGGAATTTAGCCGCTGTAAACGACTCGTTGGCAAAAGAAAATGCCAGATTGAAAATGAAAATGCCCAATTCTCAGTATAACAATCTTATCACAGCCGGAAACATTGAGGATACCTTTTACTTTCAGCAATATAAGTATACAGAAGCTCAGATAATAAATAATTCTGTTAACAAAATTACCTCACCATCAACAGAGGTAAATTACATGGAATTAAAACCAACTGTGGTGTGTTAAATGCTAATGGGGATGGAATTATTGGCGTTACCATTGCTGTATCTCAACATTTTTGCACCATCATGTCCGTTCTTCATGAAGACAGCAGGATTAGTGCAAAAATCAAAAGAAATGGTTTTTTTGGTGTGCTTACCTGGGATGGAAAGAGTGCTCAAAAAATGACTTTGGAAGCAATTCCAAAACATGCAAAAATTATAGTTGGAGACAGTGTAATTACAAGCGGTTTCTCTTCTATTTTCCCGGAAGGAGTTCTAGTTGGCAGAATAGAAAGCTTTAAGGTAGATCCGGGTAGTAATTTTTACAACATCAAGGTTGCTTTATCGGCAGATCTAAATAACACTCAGTATATCAACATTGTAGACGATTTGATGAAGGAGGAAAGAAAAAAAATACAAGAGGGATACAACAATGAATAACATTTATATCGTAAATATATTTCGCTTTTTATTCCTTTTATTTGTTCAAGGATTAGTGCTTCAATTCATAGGATTTAAAAATATTCAAATCTATATTTATCCTATTTTCATTATGCTACTTCCTCTGGAAATAACTCATGGCATTCTTGTATTGCTTGGTTTTTTGATAGGTTTAGGAATAGATATATTTTACAATGGTTATGGACTTCATACTGCTGTCATGACATTACTGGCTTTTTCAAGACCACTCATTTGTGTCCTTTTAGAGCCAAGGGGTGGATTTGAAGTAGGACAAAGCTTAAACAAACATAGTTTAGGATTCAGATGGTTTTTTAGATACAGTTCAATTATAACCTTACTGCATATCAGTCTAATCAGCATTCTTGGTGAGTTAAAAATCAGTTGGTTTATCTTAGCCAGTATAGTTTTAGGTTACATTTTCTCAATGATTTTGATATTATTATATCAATTCATTTTCAATCCAAAAGTATAGATTACTTATTCATGTCACAGGATTTATTCAAACCTAGATTTCAAATCCTTCAAGCTACAGTTATTGTTCTTGGAGTTTTACTGATTTTTAGGTGTTTTCAAATTCAAATTTGGGATAAATCATACCAACAAAAACAAAGTTTTAGACAGATCATTACTCAATATCCTTCAAGGGGTCTTATATATGACAGGAACGATAGTTTATTGATTTATAATCAAGCAATGTATGACTTACAAGCCACCTATGAAACTGTTAAAAGAAGCAATATTGACACTCTAAAACTTTGTAAGCTACTTGGTATTTCAAAGGAGGAATTTAGCTCCAATATGGAGAAAAACTGGAATGATAAAAGATTTTCGAAAAGAAAACCTTTTGATTTTATCTCAAAGATGCCGGCTGATAGTTTTGCAATTTTCGAAGAACATTTATTTGAATTTCGAGGTTTCGAAAGCATCAGAAGAAATGTGAGAGGTTACCCCGTAAATGTAGCCGCTCATATATTAGGCTACATAAGCGAAGTCACTCCCAGACAAATTGAAAAGAAAAAAGGTTTATACCAAAGAGGGGATTATATCGGAGCAAGTGGTATTGAGCAATTTTACGAAGAGCAACTTAGGGGAACTAGAGGGGAAAAGCATGTTTTAAAAGATAAATGGGGGAAAATACAGAGTCGATATAAAAATGGAAGTATGGACCGTACTGCCATTTCAGGATATGATCTGGTAACCACTTTGGATATTGAAATACAAAGATATGCAGAAGAGTTGATGAAAAATAAAATAGGCGCTATTGTGGCTATTGAACCTTCTTCAGGTGAAATCTTAGCTATGGTCAGCGCACCCTCCTACGATCCTTTTCTGTTATCTGTAGACAATAATCGAGGGGAAGCCTTCATGAAACTTTCAAAAGACTCTACACAACCCTTATTCAACAGAGCTCTTATGGCTCAGTACCCTCCGGGATCCATTTTCAAAACAGTTCTTGCTGCCATAGCATTACAGGAAAATGCCATTACAGCCAATACTGCCATGTCTTGTGGTGGTGCTTTTGTCTATGGTCCTTTGAGTATTGGTTGTCATGCACATGGAGCAACTGCTAATGTTTCCAGCGCTATTCAATATTCATGTAATAATTATTTTTGTGAAACCTACAGACAGATTATCAATTTGTATGGATATGATTTTTCTGAAAAAGGTATGTCAAAACTGATAGAACATCTTAATGCATTTGGATTGGGAAGAAAAATGGGCGTTGACATTCCGGGTGAAATGAGTGGAAATATTCCTAGTATTGGATTTTTTGATAAAAAATATGGCAGAGGACGTTGGCGATTTTCAAACTCCGCTTCCATTGGTATCGGGCAAGGTGAGCTACAGATTACGCCTCTTCAAATGGCCAACTTAACTGCCATTATTGCCAACAGGGGATTTTACTATATTCCTCACTTTGCAAAAGAATTCAAAGGAGATAAATCAGGAATTTTGAATAAATATAAAGTAAAACAATTTACCAAAGTTCATCCAAGGCACTTCGAGCCAGTAATTGATGGAATGGAACAGGTTATCGTTGCTGGAACAGGAAGAAGAGCTTTTATTCCTGACATCAGCATTTGCGGAAAGACAGGTACCGTTCAAAATCCACACGGTATTTCACACTCTACATTTATTGCTTTTGCCCCAAAAGAAAACCCTAAAATTGCTATCGCTGTTTATGTAGAGAATAGCGGATGGGGTTCTTCTTATGCTGCCCCAATTGCCAGTTTAATTATTGAAAAGTATTTGAAAGGTGAAGTATCAGAAAGCCGTAAAGAACTTGAAAAATCAATGCTCGAAGCGAATTTAATGAATAAATACATGAAAATTCCTGTTGACAGTCCACAAGCCGACTAAATTATAGATGAGTACTTTAAAAAAAATATTCGATTACAAAAGTTTAGACTGGTTAACAATAGGACTATATCTATCACTTTTACTTATTGGCTGGACCATGATCTTCGCATCTGAGTTCAACCCTGATCAATTTAAAGGTGTTTTTAGCTTAGAAAATAATTATGGCAAACAACTAATTTGGATTATTACAGGAATTATATTTGTTGTCTCCATTCAATTTATAGATGGCAAGTTTCTTCAAAATTTTGCATTTGTTATACTTGGAGTTGTTGTAGTATTGCTGATTGCTGTATTATTTACAAAGCCTATCAACGGAACAAATGCTTGGTTTGATATAGGGGGATTTAGATTTCAACCATCAGAATTTGGCAAAACTGCTACTGCTCTTGCCTTGGCTTCCTTACTAAGTATGCCAGAAGTTAAAATGAGCACAGCAATCGGCAGAACTCAAGCATTTTTAGTACTAGGGGTCCCAACACTTCTTGTCTTAATTCAAAATGACACCGGATCAACCTTGGTTTATTTGTCACTATTCCTGGTTCTATTCAGAGCTGGCTTAAATTCAACAATTTTTATTATAACATTAGTAACTATCCTTTTATCTATTTTAGCTTTAAAGTTTGATAATTTATCTTCGATACTGCTACTTTTTATAGTAATAAGCAATTTCATATTATTACGATTTTTGAGAAAAGGAGAAAATATATCTTTGGCATTTGGACTATTAGCCATTATCGGCTGGTTCTTATCCGGCTACATCCCCTTCTTCTATCTTTTTTCTATTTCAATTATCCTTTTCATCATCTTATCAATTATCAATATTTTAAAAAGAAACTGGCAAATAACTGTTTTTATTATTGGTATTGTCTCTATAGCATACTTTTATATGACATCTGTCAATTATCTTGTAAACAATATCTTAAAACCACATCAGCAAGAGAGGATCTGGGTTTGGCTAAGACCTGAAAAATGTGATCCCTTAGGTTCATTATACAATCTTGAGCAATCAAAATATGCCATTGGATCAGGAGGATTTTCCGGAAAAGGATTTTTAGATGGAGAGAGAACAAAACTGGACTATGTCCCTGAACAATCTACTGATTTTATCTTTTGTACAGTAGGTGAAGAATGGGGATTTATAGGAAGTATAATTCTTATTGGAATTTTCATTGTGCTTATATCAAGGATATTACAAATTGCCGAAAGACAAAGAATCAGCTTCTCAAAGTACTATGCTTACGGTGTAGCATCAATTATCTTATTTCACTTTTTTGTAAATGTAGGGATGACCATGGGCTTGGTTCCTGTCATAGGAATTCCATTACCATTTATCAGTTATGGAGGCTCATCTATGATGTCATTCTCCATAATGTTGGGTATACTTATCAAACTGGATAGCGAGAGAGCTTCCACAATGAGATAAGTTCAATGTTAGAAAAGTTAATTATTTCTTTTTAACAACTTTTTCAGAACCAGCCTTTTTACTTGCTTTTGGTTTTTTGATTTTAGCTCCCTGAGACTCCAGGGAAATTAAAATATCATCAAGTTTCAGATCATTTATGGTTTCAGGATCTATCTTTTTCCCATTTTGATCTATAAGTTTATAAGCTTTCTTCGCATATCTAATAAATGGGCCCCATTTTCCTTTTTCAATGAAAATTTGATGCTCATCCCATTGTCTCAGATATTTATTATTCTCCTTCTCAACTTTATCTACAATCAAACTGATTGATTGCTCTTGACTGATCGTTTCAAAATCAAAGCCTGAACCTTTAGTGATAGAGATGTAAAGATTATTCCATTTTACAAAAGGACCAAACCTACCCTTCCCCTTAGTAATTGGTTTTTCGAGATA
>JBILRD010000402.1:0-2678 GCA_044372845.1 Saprospira sp.
ATGTTGAAAAAGTGGTAATGGTGGAGATTGATGGTAATGTTGTTGAAGCATGTAAATTACACCTACCGAATATTGCCAGCCAGTTTGACAATCCAAAACTAGAATTACATATCGCTGATGGTATTAAATATGTAGCAGAAGCTGCTGACCAGTCTTTTGATGTTGTTTTAGTTGATGGTAGCGATCCTGCTGGTCCTGCTGAAGGACTTTTCTCTGAATCATTCTACAAAAACGTTGACAGAATTCTTAAAGCTGATGGAATTTTAGCCTTACAAAGCGAAAGTCCACATTTCCACAAAAAAGCTTTTGTTGAATTAAATGCCTGTCTAAAAGAAATTTTTGGCAAAGAAAGTGTCCATACTTACCTGGCTCATATTCCTACCTATCCTACCGGTTTGTGGAGTTTCACCTGTGCTACAAAAGGTAATGTTCATCCTTTAAATGGTTTGAACGAAACTGCAGCAAATGAATTCTCTGCAAAACATGACCTAAAAGTTTACGATGCTCAAGTACATAGAGCCGCTTTTGTTTTACCTCCTTTTGTACGTAAAATGTTGAGTTAAATATAACTGAAATTTTTTTTACAAGGTTGTCAATATTTTTTGGCAACCTTTTTTAATTTTTAAAAAAATTTTGATGATATTTTATTGAAAATAAAATATTCACATTAAATTAAAATGAATATAATATTATTGTAAACAATGGCAAGTATTCAGGCAAATTTAGCAATTTACTTCATCCGACAACTTCGAAACAGGAGCCTTCAAAATCCAAAAAATATAAGTCAAATAAGAATTGAGCAGGATAAGGCTTTTGCAAGAATTAGACCTCCTAAAAATGTTAGATTTAATGAAATAGCATTTCCGGATTTTACTGTCGAGTGGACTAACCTTATAAATGACAGCAGTTACAAACATCCCCAAAAAGTTATTTTGTATTTACATGGAGGAGGCTATGCCGTTGGTTCCGCACTATGTTATCGCGGACTTGTTGGAAAAATAGTATCCGAAACAGGTATAAAAGCACTGAGTGTCAGTTACAGACTCGCTCCTGAACACCCTTTCCCTGCTGCATTAGAAGATAGCATTTGTACCTACAGATGGCTGATTGAAAATCAAGGCTACCAACCAAAAGATATCATCATGATGGGTGACTCTGCGGGTGGTGGATTAACACTTAGCACACTTTTAAAAATAAAAGAATTAGGCTTGCCACAACCTCTGGCTGCTGTTGTTATCTCTCCCTGGACCGACCTAACATTAAGCGGAGACAGTACAACCACACACCAAAAAAGAGATCCTCTACTTCAGTCAGATGGTGCGAAGAAATGGGCCTCCTGGTATTTTCAAGAAACTAATCCATCACACCCACATATTTCTCCATTATTTGGCGATTACACGAACATTGCTCCTGTTTTAGTTCATGTTGGCACCGAAGAAATATTATTGAGTGATTCTTTGAGGCTGGTAGAAGTTGCAAAAAAATACAATGCTAATATTCAGGTAGATATATGGGAAGGCATGCTACATGTTTGGCATTTAGGATGGCCATATCTACCTGAAGCCAGAAAAGCACTAATACAAATTTCAGAATTCATCAATAATCAAATCAAATCTCACGATGACATCCATGGTGGCAGCAAATTTGAATCAAAAAATGAAAATGAAAAAACTCAGGAAACCACCTATAATTCCTGGTTTAGATTGGGAAATGATATGATCAAAAATCTTTGGGAGCCTAAAAAATAATCTAAAGGATTGAATATTAAATGTACCAATTTATAAGGACACATATCGGGAAAATCATTGCTGCCTTTTTGGGTTTCCTAAAGGCCGATTTCTTGGGTTTTCTAATTGGTCTTACAATTGGCTTTTTAATTGATAAACTTCACAAAGACGGTCATAATATTTGGTTTATTATCAACAGAAAAAATATAAAAAACTCTAATAATGTTATTATTAGTTTTATGGTGTTAGCTTCCTCTTTGATAAAATCATCCGGAAAGCCAGTCTTCGATGAAGTAGAATTTTTAAAAAATTACTTAGCAACTCAAATAAAGGATGATAGAATAGATGATTACATGGAGTTTTACAAAAAAACAAAACTCAAGGATTGGGATATACCAAGAATAAGCCAACAGATCAGGCTTCATAATAATCATGAAACCAATTTACAAATCATTTATAATCTCTTCGAAATAGCAAATTTTGACAATCAAATTACTCAAAATGAACTATCACTCATCAAAGTAATTTCCATTCATTTGAATATACATTACAAGGAATATGAAGAAATTAAAAAGATATTCCTTAGTGATTTACAGGAGTATTACAACATACTTGAAATTCCCCCATATGCAACTGTTCAACAAATAAAAGAAGCCCATCGAAAACTGGCTTTGAAATATCATCCTGATAAAAATTTTAATTCTGGCGATCATATTGAATATTTAAACTCAAAATTTCAATCCATTCAACATGCTTTCGAAGTTATAAAAACTGATAAAGGATTCATTTAATTCTTTTTTCGGTTTATTGACAGTTAATTTTCATAATTTTACAGCTATAAAAAGCAAATAACAACCATGAATTTATCATTAAAAGGAAAAACAGCCATTGTTTGTGGCAGTACTCAGGGAATAGGAAAAGCAACAGCAATCGAATTGGCAAATTTAGGAG
>JBILRD010000403.1:0-2674 GCA_044372845.1 Saprospira sp.
ATGGTAAAATCTTTTTTACATCTCATATCAGGAGCACAATATTTTACCAATACCTCTGTGTCAATCCAGTTAGCAATCTTTTTGTAATATTCAGGGTCTCCCATTTGAGCTAAGTCCACTTCTTTGCAAAGGTAAATTTTGATAACGTATTTGATCCCTATTTTGCCGAGTGGCTCGTATTCTACTTTAGTTTCACAAACTTGTTTTGGACCATTAAGATCTTTGTACATGATTTGAGAAGATGGAGGACCGAAACGCTCCCTTTCTTCATGTGTCTCTTTCCATGCTTGTTCAACTAATTCCCAATATCTGCAATCCCATATTTTAAGACGTAATCTTGTGATTCTACATGCCAATTCATTGTCAAATTTTAGATTATGTTCTTTTTGGAAGGCATCTATTTTATTAAGATATTGTTGCCCTTGTTTACAGGTGTTATAATGACCCATCAAACACCAAGATTTTACCTGCATGATTTTATCACAGTAATAATTATCAAGACTGTAACTTGTCAAAATTGTATCATTATTGCTGATAAATGTATTCCAATGAGTGTTTAGTTCACTGTTGTTCTTTTCATAACCATTTACCAATGAAGTAAAGTAGTCCAATTTTTGCTGAGCTGCAGAACTCAAAGTAACCTTGTTATTGGACATAAATTTATTAACGTCAGCTAATCTGCTTGAACCTCTTTGACAAGGGGCGAGACGTCCGTCCATTACGTAAGCCATAACAACCTTTTCTTTGTCACAATATTCAAATGGGAAACTTGTATTATTGATAATGGTGTCATTAACAGAAAACTCTCCCCATGCTTTAGCAAAAAGTTCTACGCTCTGTTTTTCCTTGGCAACTAACGTTTTTAATAATTCAATCTTTTCCTTGGTAGTATTATCCAAGTTAGGATTGTGTAATTTTTGAACCTCCGCAATTTTTTCTAGCATTGATTCACCTTTGTTACAAGGGTCAGTCAAACCATCGATCAGATATGATTTTATTTGTGCATCTTTTTCGCAAAAAACTCCCTGATAATTAACGCCACTGATTACTGAGCCATTTTTTAAAAATTCTTGCCATGCTTTGTTCAAATCAGCAATATTTCCGTTGTATTTGTTTACTTCAGCTTCCAGCCAATCAATTTTGTTTTGTAATTCTACAGGAACAGTTTTTGTATTGTAAGTCTGTAAATCCTTGATTTTTTTCAAGTTTTCAGCACCATATTTACATACATCCACCATAGCCCTCAAAACATAGATTTTCAAATTTGGAATGACATAACATTTGAAAACTTCGAGCTCAGGTACAAATCCAGGTGATTTATCAGTTTTTAAATATCCCTCCCAAGCAGGGTCTAACTGGGCATTGATTCGAAGAGCTTCCTTTATGGATTTAATCTCAGGAACCATACCAGGGACTTTGTTGGGATCAAAATTGGCCTTTTCTACCAGAGTCAAAACCCTACTTTCAAGGTCAGTTCTCGAATTGCTCACTTCACCTTTGCAATAGTTGGCATAGGATGATAGCAAATAGTATTTAGCTAATGTGCCTTTCTCACAAACAGTCTTGGCTTTGGAAACAGCTTCTAGGTCTTCCATGTTTACTGTTCTGTTCTTGATAAAGGTTTTCCAGATGTCGTCCAGATCGTTGTATGCTTTTATTTTTGCTATTAAATCAAGGTACCTTTCTTCGTAGCCAGGAATTGCCTTGTACTGATCTTTGGGGAATGTAGCAACTTCAGCCAAAAGTTCGTTGGCACTTTTAATATTGTCTGAACAGAAATAAGTGTTCCCGCTCATGAGGCAATATTTTAAATAGTCAGTAACATTGGTCTTTTCTGGCTTAGGCAATCTGCTGACACCTGAATTCAATGGTTCAGCAAGAAATTTTTGCCAGGTTTCCTCAAAATTGATAATCTCTTGAGAGAAACAATAATTGTTGCTGATGCCTATCATTGCAAATAGTAAAATAGAGGCAAAAACATTTTTCATAATAAAAATTTTATTTTAATTGAATTTGGAATGTCTTGAATGACATACAAAGTTAATATTTAATTCCTTTAAACAAATTCCTTGCCACCTTCAAATTGTTTAAAAAAATAATGATTAGGCCAATGATAACAAACAACAAAAAAATCAATTATTTGTGTATTGTCTTATAAATTGACTATTTTAGCGGTAAATTAAAGTACTGTTTTTTTTAACAAAAGCCTTACAATGAAGCTCAGCTTACTTTTAGGTTGCTCCTTTATAGTCATACTACTCTCTCCGTTATCTATTTTCTCTCAAAGAAATAAAAAAGAACAGGTTGGTGATAGGTTTTATTCCTATTACTCTTTTAGTAATGCAATTGAAGTACTTGAAAATCTTGATACTTTATCAATTGAAAGTAAAAGAAAATTAGCAGAATCTTACAAGCATAAATTAAAATATAAAGATGCTGAGAATGTCTTAAGGGCAGTTGTTCTTGATAAAAACGCATCCCCTTATGACTTTTATGATATGTATTATATCCTTCGTATCAATGGCAAGTATGAAGAATCAGAACAATGGATGATAAAATATGCTGCTATAAATCCTTTCGACCATAGGGTTCAAAATTATCTCAAGAATATTGACAATTTTAATATCAAAATTTTGGACGAAGGAAGATACAACATAAAAAATATGGAAATAAA
>JBILRD010000404.1:0-2671 GCA_044372845.1 Saprospira sp.
GTGTCTCAGTACCCGTGTGGGGGATCACGCTCTCACGCCCCCTACTGATCGTCGCCTTGGTGAGCCGTTACCTCACCAACTAGCTAATCAGACGCACGCCCATCTCTATCCGATCTCTCTTTTATCTACCAATGATGCCATCAGTAAATTGTATGCGGGATTATCCACAGTTTCCCGTGTGTATCCCCCTGATAAAGGTAGGTTGCGTACGCGTTACTCACCCGTGCGCCACTCGTGTTGCCCGAAAGCAACTTACCGTTCGACTTGCATGTATTAGGCCTGCCGCTAGCGTTCATCCTGAGCCAGGATCAAACTCTTCGTAGTTCTTGGCTCTTTTTAACTCTCAAAGTATTCTCTCCAATTCTAAATCCTCCATCTCGACTTTCTTACCTTTTAATGGCTTGCAGTTTCAAATAACTTTTTCCGATAGTTTATCCTACCTTACTTATTTCTCTTTTTCTTCTCACTCTCTAACCTTCTCTCTATCACTACCCACACAACCCCTTAGCCAAAAAGCGAACGCAAAGATATAACCTTTTTTTGCCTTTGCAAATATTTTTTACCCTTTTTTGAAAAAAAAATAAAACTACTGAAATTTCAATCTTATACAGGAGTATTTCAATTGTATGGTTGTATGTATAATAAAACCATGTAAACGTTTAAAAAACAAGAAAATGACTATTATTCTTAATGAAGAAGAATGCTATACCGTGAATTATTAAAATTAAACTATAAATTTGCAGCATATTCAAAAATTTTAAAATTACAAAATTCGTTATGGGTAAAATATTCAACAATATTCTCGAAACTATAGGGAATACCCCTTTAGTTAGACTTAATAAAATTACTACTGAAATACCAGCGACGGTTCTTGCAAAAGTAGAAACTACCAACCCAGGAAACTCTGTAAAAGATCGAATGGCCTTGAAAATGATTGAGGATGCTGAAATAAGAGGTGACATTAAACCAGGCGGTACAATAATAGAATGTACTTCGGGAAATACTGGTATGGGTATAGCTATTGCGTCTGTGGTTAAGGGATACAAGTGTATTTTTACAACAACTGATAAGCAATCCAAAGAAAAAATTGATATACTCCGTGCCATAGGAGCAGAAGTTATAGTTTGTCCGACAAATGTTGAACCTAAAGATCCCAGATCTTACTATTCAGTAGCAGAAAGATTAAGCAAAGAAATTCCAAATTCGTATTGGTGTAACCAATATGATAATTTATCAAACAGAGTCGCTCACTATGAAAGCACCGGTCCTGAAATTTGGGAACAAACAAATGGAAAAATTACTCACTTTGTAGTGGGTGTTGGAACTGGTGGAACAATTTCAGGAGTTGGAAAATTCTTGAAAGAAAAGAATCCTGCTATAAAAATATGGGGTATAGATACATATGGTTCAGTTTTCAAAAAATATCATGAAACTGGTATTTTTGATCCCGAAGAAATATATCCATATGTCACCGAAGGTATTGGAGAAGACATTTTACCTCTAAATGTTGATTTCAAAGTTATTGATCATTTTGAAAAAGTAGCAGATAAAGATGCAGCTATAGGAACAAGAAGCCTAGCTAGACTAGAAGGTATATTTGTCGGAAATTCTGCAGGGGCTGCAATTATGGGTGTAAAACAAATGGCTGCAAGTTTAACAAAGGACGATCTTGTTGTTGTATTATTTCATGACCATGGTAGTAGATACGTTGGAAAAATGTTTAATGATGATTGGATGAGAGAAAGAGGATTCCTTGAAGATGAGATTACCGTTAAAGAAATTATAGCAAAAAAAAGAAATAAGCACCTGTATTCTCTAGACTCAAAACAATCAGCGAAAGATGCACTTAAATTCATGAAAGAAAAGGACATATCACAGCTCCCCGTAATCGATTCTAATCAAAAAATCATAGGCGCTGTAACTGAAAGTATTATTTTGAGTACACTATTAGAAAATCCTATAGAAAATAGTGACAAGATGCTCATTGAAATTATGACTAACGCTTTGCCAGAGGTAGACGAATCTATGACTGTAAAAATATTGAGTCATTATTTTACAGATAAAACTACAGCTGTAATAGCAGTAGACAAAGCAGGTACAAGACATATTATCACGAAATACGATGTTGTACAAACTCTAGGTTAAAATTTTAAAAAAATCAAATAATATTCAAATAAACCTTGGAAATATAATATATAATCATATATTTGCAGTCCTATTTATAAATTATACACACATAATTGTTATGAACGATTTATTATTATACGTACAACAACAAACAGCAAGAGACATCAGTAGTTTTGATTTTTTCAAACCAGGTGACAATCTATCTGTAACATATAAAATTATTGAAGGGGATAAAGAACGTGAACAAACTTTCAGAGGTACTGTAATACAGATTAAAGGTAGTGGTGTAACTAAAACTTTTACTGTACGCAAAATATCTCATGGAGTTGGAGTTGAACGTATATTTCCTTTCAACTGCCCTACAATTGCTAAAGTTGAAAATCTTCAAAAAGGAAAAGTTAGACGTTCTAGATTATTCTACCTTCGTTCAGCAATTGGTAAAGCTGCAAGAATTAAAGAGAAAAAATTTATCAAAAAATTAGACAGCTCAATGAAAGGTATCAAAAGAAAGATATCATGGTCTTGGGAAAAATAAAAAAAAGAG
>JBILRD010000124.1:0-6143 GCA_044372845.1 Saprospira sp.
TTAAATAAGCGGATGATTAAAAAATTGATTGAATGTGATTTACACTTGATTGTTGGAATTTTAAATCAAAAATTTCTAAAAAATAATTATTAGTTTTCAGAGAATCAAACTTTCTGTTTATTTTCGCTGTTTATAAATCTCCAAGAGCATTATTAAATTCAAAAAAATATAAATAAGATGGCAAAAGAAATTACAGAAATCAATTTTGAAGAAACCGTTTTAAAATCTGATCAGGTAGCTCTTATCGATTTTTGGGCTCAATGGTGTGGACCATGTCGTGCTATTGCGCCAATCATCGAAGATCTTGCTAACGAATATGAGGGTAAAGCTGTCATTGGTAAGGTTGATGTTGATACTAATCAGGAAATTGCCATGAAATACAGTATTCGCAGTATACCTACAATTCTTATTATTAAAAATGGCGAAGTGGTTGACAGACATGTTGGTGCAACTACAAAAGCTATTCTTAAAGCTAAGATTGATAAATTTATTTAATTAAGAATAATGAAAAACTACTCCTATTTGCTGATATTCAGTAGATAGGAGTTGTTCTTTTAATAAAACGTCTCATAATGAAACCTTTACTACAACTATTAGCTGTTTGTTTAGTATTTATTTCTTGCAACTCTGAAAAAATAGAAAATCAGGAACAAACTGAAAATTCCTCTGATAATGTTCAGATAGAGACAAAAGTTTCGGATAAACCAATAGAGGATAGTTCTAATACGGAAGCATCAGATGTTGAAATATCAGAACCAATAAATGTTGGTGACAGTAATTTTAACCAGTTAGTTTTAAAATCTGATAAATTGGTTATTGTTGATTTTTGGGCAACCTGGTGTGGCCCCTGCAAAATGATTGCTCCAATCTTAAAAAATATCGCCAAGGAATATCAAGGCAAAGTTATTGTTGCTAAAGTGGATGTAGATAAAAACCAAGCAGTATCCTCCAGATATAATATTCAGAATCTTCCAACAACTATGTTTTTTAAAAATGGTCAGCCTGTGGATCAATTAGTTGGTGCATTGCCCAAGGAAGTTTTTGTCAATAAGGTAGAAGAGAATTTGAAAAAATAGGATTTTATAAATTCATTTTAATTATTGATGAGTGGCAAACCATTCAGTTTTTCATTCCTTTTTTCAAGAACTGGACCAATATCAGCTTTCATTCTCTCAAGTTTGGCTTTAGCCTTTCTCATCCTTTTTAAATAGCTTTGGTAGGAAATATATTCCGATAGCATAATTATCCCACCAATAGCAACTCCAACTCCGCCAATAACTAAAAATGTTTTAGAGAGGGCATCACTACCGTCAATTAAATAAAATAACCCACCCATACCAACACCAGCTAGCCCGCCACCAGCAATTCCTCTTCCAATGCCATCTGTGTCAAAGAATTTGCCCTGCATATTTTCAATTTTTGTTTGAAAATTGTCATATTCTCTTATTCTTCTTAGTTTATCATAGTATTCTTTGTTCCACTTGTATCTTTCTTTGACTTCAATTTTCAAAGCTTTTAGTTTGGACATATTAGATGCTTCAAATTCTGAAGGTTTATAATTATTGAATAAATAGCTAATTAAAGAATCGGCTTTGTTATGGTAGTCGTAATTCTCATAAGATTTATTTCCATAATTGTAATATCTGTAAACAGTAGCTGTCATTTTTTCTATTTCATCTAACCTTTTGTATTTAATTGGATTAACCTTTTTATCCAATTCCAATTCAACAGATTTGTTAGTTTTTCCTTTATCAGAAAATTGAGTTTTATAAAATGCCAACATCACAGAATCATTTTTTTCTAAAGCTACTTTTGCCAACTCATTAGCATTCTTTTCTAAAAATTTTGAATAGGCAGATTTTGATTCATTTTCATAATTGATATTTTTATTTTTCAATGTCGTCAGATCGCGTTCGATTTCATTTTTTAACCGCTCTTCTTCAGCTTTTTTTTCTGCATTTAATTGTTTCCAAACCTCTTCATTCAAAGTTTTTAACTCATTGTAAGCAACTGAATTTTTTAACTCATTGGGCAATAAATCATCGTAATTTTTAAATGCTTTAGCTGCGTCTAAAAATCTTCCTTTTTGATAAAAGGCTTGAAATCTTAACGATTCTATCTTGGCATTGCTGCCACCCAAAATGTTTTGACAGTTGTTAAGGTGCCTCAATCCAATTTCTGTGTCTCCTCTTTCCAGTGCTGCTTTTGCTGAATTGTAATAATCTATAGCATCTTGTCCGGAAAGATAAGTTGCACAAAAACAGAGGATGATTAGTGTAATTTTTTTAAAAAATATGGTCATATCTATGGTAAAAGTTAGTTGTCAAATATCAATTAAAGGGTACTTTTTTTATGAATACACTGTTGTTTATACCGTCAAATCTTACATCTTCCTTGTGGATTAGTTCCTCATCAACAAATATGTATACAGTTGCTATTGTACCGCCTCTTTTTGTATAATTGACTAATGAAATATTATATTCTCCTTTTGGGAATTCAACATATATATTTTCAGGTCCGAAGCCTTGTGTGTTGTCAACATCAAGTCTCATATCACCAGCGTTTTTATTCTGGTAGTAACAATTATATCCGTTAGAGTTCATATGCAAGTCAATATCAGTATTTGAAGTGTTCCAAACTAAAGTAGCCCTTAGTTTTACTTTTTTTCTATCTAAATTGACTACTATATTTTTTTCAGCACATTTGCTTTTGATTTTAATATTATTGTTACCGGATTTTAAAACTATTTTAGTATTAAATAACCCATCCTTAACGGATACTTCCTGGCTGTATCCCATTCCTGTTAAAACAATATTTTGAGATTTACAATTTTTTATCGTTCCACTAATTTGTATGACACTTTGGTTGGTTGTACTTGAATACTCTTGAAGCTCGATAATTTCATTACAAATTATATCTGTGTCATCCCAAAAATCTCCTCCTGCTTTGTTGGGGACTTCGGAATCGGCAACCTCATCTTCTGGCTCTGGTTTGTCTTTACCACTTTCATATTCTTTGTATTTCTTAGCGATATAAATGAATTCACTTATATTCCATTCTATTTTAGTTATTTTAATTGATGAAAAAGCTATTTCTTCATTTATTTTAAAGAGTTCAATGAGCCTGCTTTTTTTGTCATTATATTTAGGATCAAAGTTTAAAAATCCCTCCCATCCATTTGGAGAGAGCCAAGGGCTGAACCTTTGCTTTTCTCCACTTTTAGATAGCCAGCCTGTATTATGGTCAATTTTTCTGGTATAGGTAATGGAGTATCCTGCACTGCCTAAATCCTCCAGTATATTATGCTTTCTCCTGAAATTCCAGTAATCTTGATCGGGGATGTGTCCGTTTCTGAAAGTATATTCAATTTCGTAGGATAGAGGCATCAGATCATCAAATCTTTGTAAAAGATTTGGATATTTTCCCAGCTGGCTTCGGTAAATTATCGCTGAGGTAGGTAGAAAAGCGCCATCTTCCTTGTACAATAACTCAAAAAAACCAGAATTTTTCCATTCCATTTTAAATGCTTCTGTCGGAAGCTCTTGTATTGTCCACCATTCAAAGAATAACACAAAGTCTTCAACAAATCCTCTCATACTAGCATCATTTTTCTGATACCAGTTTCTGGGGTCAAGCTTTGGATCTTTAAATTCAAAAGAAGTACATTTTACCTTATTGAAACCCTCAGATAATTTGCTATTTGGTAAAAATTCAATTGCTCCTTTAAAGGAATTATTTACCAAAGGAACTCTATGTTGGCAAAAACTATGACCGTAGGAGAATAACAATATTATTGCAAGAACTATTTTATTCATAAAGCTGTATTCTGGTGAATTTCATTGTAAAAAATCGATAAAAAATAGTGTATTAAAATGAAGGAAGACGTGTATTCTGTTGTTAATAACACGCCTAAGCAGGAAGGATTAACTTATTAAAATTTTAGATATGAGAATGAAATATTAAATAATCTATCCTTATTTATTGATGGGGGTCAATATAGTCTTTAATATAGGCAATAAAATTTAAATACTGATTTATTTCTATATTTAACAATCATTTATGAGAAACGTATCGATAGGTTTATAAAAACGAATCGAATACCAAATCATAAAATTGAAAATTTTAAAAAAAAACTTTAAAACTTTATTATTTTCTTAGTAATTCGAATCCCATTATTTTCAAAAGAAATATAATAGATACCTGCGTTCCATTCAGAACAATCTACAGTAGCCATATTTGAAGTCATTTTTATCTCTGAATGTTTTGATTGTCCCAAAGAATTTAAAATTGTGATATTATCCAAGTTTGAAATATTTATTTGGAAATAATCTTTAACCGGATTCGGGAAAATTTCTATTTTGAAATCCGCCAATTCATTAACATTACTCACTGGAAAAATATTCAGTGTTTGAGTGCTGGTATCTGTTAGGCTGCATTTGCTGGCAACTAATATAATTTCATATGTTCCCGGATTTGTGTAGGTATGAACTGGATTTTCAGAAGTTGAACTGCCCCCATCACCAAAGTACCAAACATAATCTGTAGAATTATTGGAAAGATTGCTTAGGCTTACCTCATTGTTATTGGTGATAGAATAGTTGAAATTTGAAATTGGGTCATATTCACCAACATGCCATTTTGTTAAACTGTCAAATACTATTGTTTTTGCTGTTTGTCTTATGTTTAGAGCATCTGCAGCAGGTAATCCATAATTGTTTGTTATCAATGTTGGATCTTTTCTGAAAATAATGGAATAAAAACTACATGCAGCAGCATAAGAACCAGCAAGTGAAGGATGGCTGTTGTCTGTTTGGTACAATTCTATCAAAGGATAATTTTGTCTTAAACTTCTCCAAACTGCACCAACCGGAGATACAAGTGCTTCGTTGCTATCAGCCATCATCATGTATCTCAAATACAACATACTATCCATTCCTTCATAGGTGCAAAGCGGAGCAAAGTTGGCACAATTGGAGGCGTCTCCAAATTTTCGGCCCCATGTCATGTAAAACACGGTCTCAGCACAACTATTATTAACATTGATAAGGCTATCCAATAATCTGGCATAAGGAAAAACAGAACTTTCTACTTGATTGATTGGAAAGGAGGGAAGTTGGCTTTGTTCCTGAAGTACCACAAAATCCCAGTTCCCGGCTGAAATTTTAGCCAAAGAGGTAGCATTGGTAGAATGTCCCTGAAAGGTATATCCACCAGGAGTATTACTGTCAAATGTCATGGTATCACCTGCTGATCGAGCAAGATCTGTAAGCATTTGAGGAAGGTTATTGTAATAAGTATAGCTATTTCCAATAAAAAGGACACTTTTAGAAGTCTGAGAAAAGCTGTGTGCAGATAAATAGAAGAAAATGATTGCTGTTACAATTAAATTTTTCATTGGCTATGAGATTTTATTGTTGTATTTAAAACAAAAAAAGTCCGATAGAAACTATCGGACTTTGTGGCGGAGGCTGAGGGATTCGAACCCCCGGTCCGCTCTCACGGACGACTGTTTTCAAGACAGTTGCGATCGACCACTCTGCCAAGCCTCCAGTTGCTCTTTTTTCAAGCGAATGCAAATATAGAGTATAAAATTTGATATTTCAAAAATGAACAAAATATTTTTAATAATTTTTATTGATTATTCAACAGCCTTGTAAATGTCAGATAGATTCCTTCCTAAACCGTCATAATCCAATCCATATCCAATTAGAAAATGATTTGGTACAGCAAATCCTGCATAATCAATAGGAATATCAAATTTTAATGCTTCTGGTTTGACCAATAGGGAGAATAGACTTATCGAGCTGGGATTTTGCTTGCTAAGTTCTGGAAAAAAGAAATGCAAGGTTCTTCCACTATCAACTATATCTTCCAGTATTATTACATCCCGACCTTCTAAATTACAGTCAAGTCCAATCATCTGGGTAACTTCTCCACTTGACTGATCTCCAATATATGATTTTAATTTAACAAAACTAATTTCGCAATCGATACTCATGTTTTTCATAACTTCAGCAGCAAACATGAATGATCCGTTCAATATTCCAAGAAAGACTGGAGTTTTACCGGCATATTTTTCACTAAGAGTTTTACAAATTTCAAGTATTCTTTGCTGTATTGTCTCATGTTTTAAAAAAAGTTCA
>JBILRD010000405.1:0-2661 GCA_044372845.1 Saprospira sp.
TTCCTTACCAAGATCTATTTACCATGATTGCAAAAAATATCAAAAAACCAGCACCTAAAATATTAGCATCTTCCTGGATGTTGAATCTTATGTGGCGATTTGATTCAATAAAATCCTCAGTCCTTGGTGTAGATTCGAAATTTTCTAAAGAATTGATCAGAAGTTTTGAGACTAAATTTGATTATGAAAATAATAAAATAGTTAAAGATTTGGGTTACGAATTTATACCAACTGAACAAACGATATCTCAGACGGCAATTCAGTATTTAGAATCAAAAAAGAATAATTCAATCTTTGCAATTTTGAAGGATTAAAGAGTTGTCATTATGATAGTTAACAGAACTTTATTTACGGTAATTTTTTCTTTTATTTTTATTTTTTGCAATGGCCAAAAGATAGATACCAATTACGTAACCAAGTTTAACAATAAGTTTGTATTAGGAATATATCAGAATTATAATAACCACTCTTTATTTATTTCTCAGGATTTTCAAAAAGACAGTCTTTATAAATCCAATTTGCATGCCATGGCTGAAAGCCTTATCAATACAGGCGTTTTATTCTCTAATGGAAAATTGTACCTGGCACTCAACTTATTTGGTTTTCTAAGTAATGCTCCCAGCAGGAAACCGGAGCCAAGGTCACTTAATTTTGCCTTTGGGTTTAATAATCAAGGTAATTTAACCGAATTGGGATTGAATTGGTTTCGAGGTTATTATGAAAATAATTCTGCAAATTTTATACCCAATTTCAACAAAGATTCTTCTTTTTACAGTTATAATGGTTTGAGATCACTTCAATTGTATGCTAATCACATTCATATCTATAATAAGACTAGATTTTCTATGAATGCGGCTTACAAAGGTGGGGATATTCAGAAAAAATCTACCTATTCGTTTTTACATTTTTTTCATGTTAATTACAATAATTTAAATTCTCCGCAGGCAATAATACCTCAAGCTTTGAGGAGTAGTTACGAGCGATTTGGAGAGATAGATAAACTTAATAATTTCTATCTTGGAGCAGGTATTGGGGCATCTGGAACCTGGTTAATCACCAAGGAATTTTTCTCAAATTTGACTTTGATGATGGGGCCTGGACTTCAGTTTCAAAATTATTCCATTACCACAGATAAAACAATAAGGTCAAGAGTTAATTTTTTATTGCACACTGATTTACGATTTTCACTTGGATTAAATCTTGGAAGATTTTACATCGTTTCGGGAAATTATTTTAAAATCAAAACTTACAATATGCGAGAAATTGAAATAAATTCACTGCATATAATGAGTAACTTAACGCTTGGTTGCCGATTTGGAACAAAAAAAACAGTAAAAAAGTATAACAATAGCCGTAATTTTGGCATTTTAGGTTAAATTTCAAATCAATAATTTTTTAAACAATTAACAAGAAGCAATAATTGGAAAATACTGACCATACACTTTTGAATATACTCAGTACCGGTTGTGACGAAAGGATTTTCTTAAGGGAGGAAACAAATGCTAATAAATATCATTTAAATCCGCTCAATTACAAGAATCTATTAAATCGAGGATCCTGTACTTGCGGTACATTAACTCCATTTGGACATGAGGTTGCCGTAGAATTTTTAGAGTCTCAACCAGAAAAAAAATTTGAAGAGATTTTAAAAAATCAAACCAAAAGGCTTCGTTTGTTACTTAATGATGATCAATCTGATTTTCATGTATATTACGGACCCAGTGGCAGCGATTTGATGTATTTGCCTATCATTTTTCAGGCAATGTTGAATCCGGAAAAGCCGATTGTAAATATCGTTACCTGTCCTGAGGAATTAGGTTCTGGCTCTAAAGCAGCTGCGGAGGGCCTTTATTATTCAGATTGGAATCAATATGGAGAAAAAATACCTAACAAGCATAATATAAGTAATAAATTAGATTTAAAAGTTCATTTCCTAGCTGCCCGCGAAGAAAGTGGCTCGATTTCCGATAGGAGACAAGCTATCAGAGATATCATTGCTCAGTATCCTGGATCTCCGATAATCGGAAATTTGGTATTTGGCAGTAAATCCGGTATCAAAGATGATTTAGATATTATTGATGAATTTAGAGAAGGTGTAATGTGGGTCGTTGATATGTGTCAATTTAGAACGGACAGAACATTGATTAACCAATTGATCAATAAAAATGTAATGTTAATGGTTACCGGATCCAAATTTTATCAGGCACCGCCTTTTTGTGGTGCTTTGTTGGTTCCCAAAATATGGACTGAACAACTGATTGGTTTGGATGCTGAAATTGTGAAAGATTTTGATACACTATTCAGTGCTTATGATTTTGTTCCAGCTTTATCCAACGTTAGAAAACACCTGCCAAAATTTAAAAATATTGGATTGAGGATGAGATGGGAGGTCGCTATCCGAGAAATGGAAGCCTATTTGTCAATACCACAACAAGAAACCAATGCCTTTATCAGACGTTGGAACCAAGTAGTCATTGGTAGATTAGCTTTGAGTGATTATTTTAAACTGATGCCCAATATTGAACTTACAAATGATAGTATAATTTCATTTATGGTTTTTTCAAATGGCAAAGCTTTAAATAATGAGGAACTGAAAAGGTTATTTGATCATCTGGTACTTTCAGAGCATGAGGGTTTGGATGGGTATAACAGAATTTTCCT
>JBILRD010000052.1:0-9410 GCA_044372845.1 Saprospira sp.
ATGATTTTATCGACGATAATCCAATAGTTGTCATGAAGGATGCTGCCTACGTGAATCTTACAGAAGTTATCAGAAAAAATCCAAAGGTTGTAGCCATCAATTCTGCTATTGAAGTGGATTTAACAGGTCAGGTTTGTGCCGATTCAATAGGAACCTTGATGTATTCAGGTGTAGGGGGACAAATGGATTTTATGAGGGGCGCTTCTTTATCCGATGGTGGAAAGCCAATAATAGCTTTGCCTTCGACAACAAAACATGGTGAAAGTCGTTTGGTGTCTATGTTAAAGCCTGGTGCAGGTGTAGTTACCACCAGAGCACATGTTCACTATGTTGTAACGGAGTATGGCATTGCCAACCTTTATGGAAAAAATCTAAAAGAAAGGGCAAAAACTCTAATTGAAATTGCCCATCCAATACACAGAGAAAAATTAGAGATGGAAATGATGGCTATTAGACATATTTATTTTTAATTTTAGATTAGAATAATTGAACACACTACAGTTTTATATGCTTGATTTTACTAAACTAGTATCCGATAAAACAAACATGTCGGATTTTTTCAGAAAAATGCCTAAAGGTGCTGATATTCATCATCATGCGCTTGGAGCACTTTGGCCGGAAGAGATTTGGGAGGAATCTGCCAATCTTCAACTTTTTGTAGATGATTATGGGAAATTATACAAGGAAAAAAGTGTTGATTCATGCTCCGTACTAGAAAATTTTAACAATCAGGACTTAAAGAATACCTGCTTTAAAAATTGGTCTATTGAACATTTTGACAAATTTAATAATAGCCCACATCATCATTTTTTTGATATTTTCGAAAAAATTAGTCCGATTTTTATTGATAATGAAGCTGTTTGGTTAAAGAGAATTTTAAAAAAAGCAAAAGAGGAAAACATAGATTATATTGAAACCTTAATTGAAATTCCTTCAGCCTCCAACAAAATTTTTGAAATTGCTTCTTCATATCCATTTGTAATTGACAACAGCTCAAAAGATTTTGATTTTCTTGATTTTTACCAATTTTTGCTGGAAAATGGATTAAAAGAAGCTCAAAATGATTTAATTTTTAAGATTTCAGAACTTAAAAAATCGGCATCAGAACTAAGTGGGGTTGAACTAGGTTTTCAAATTTATTCGGTAAGGGTTTTGGATCCTAAAGATGTTTTGGCTCAAATGATTCTTTCTTATTCAGCCGCTTCTTTATCTAAACATATCCTTGGAGTGAACTTAGTGGCTCCTGAATATCACCCCAATACTCTGGAATTCTACTCAATGCAGATGAGAGTCTGTAATTTTTTAGGAAAATTGTTTCCAAAAGTGAATCTTGCCTTACACGCAGGAGAATTAACATCTGAGATAGTCGATGAACAGCATTTGAAATTTCATATTAGAGAAGCAGTTCACGAAACCAATGTCAAAAGAATAGGGCATGGGGTCGATATCCTCTCGGAAGATGATTTTGAGGAACTACTCTACACCATGAAAACTAATGAAATTGCAGTTGAAATTCTGTTGGAGAGTAATGATTTTATTTTGGGTGTTGATGCTAAAGAACACCCGGTTCGTCATTATTTAAAATCAAATATTCCGGTAATTTTAGCAACTGATGATCCAGGGATTTTAAAGTGCACACTTTCCGATGAATTTTATAAACTCTACCTGGCTTGTCCTGAGTTGAACTACCAGGATTTTAAAAATCTAGCCTTCAATAGTATCAAGTACAGTTTTTTAGAAGATAATTTAAAGGATAAGTTAATACAGAATCTTAAATCAAAATTTGAGATATTTGAATTGGAATTTTTTAATTTTGAATAAATTGTATTTTATGAAAGTTGTTTTTAATATACTAATCCTCCTTTTTTCTGTTTTTCTTCTATCCAATTGTAACTACAAAAATGATGAATTGTGGAATGAAGAAAAGACTCAGATCAGAGAATGGTTGAGCACTAATGGTATAGTTAACTATGTTGAGGATCCGAATACAGGTTATTTTTACTATTTTACCAATATTGATTCAGTGAGAGGCGGTAGGCCCAACCCTTCTTCATTGGTGGAGCTGAGCTATTCGGCTTCAGTTTTAAACAATAATCCTTTTTACTCAACAGCAACTAACGAAACCGAATTTGTACAGTTGAATGAAACAATAACAGGATGGCAGCTAGGATTTCCAAATTTTTTAGTCAACAGTAAAGTAGTTTTGATACTACCTTCAAGATTAGGTTATAGCTCCAAGGGATTAAAGGACAGTAACAAAAATTATATAGTCCCACCAAATTCCATATTATTCTTTGAAATACATTTGGTTGAAGTTCATCCCCATTTTAAATAAAAATGCCCCGAATTTCTTCAGGGCATCCTAATTATGGTTTTTTAATTTCGAAATCCTCCAGGAATTTAGTGGTAAAATTACCATCTATAAAATTTTGATCATACATCAATTGCTGGTGAAAAGGTATGGTTGTTTTGACACCTTCAACAACAAATTCATCTAAGGCACGTCTTACTTTATTGATACACTCTTCTCGAGTTCTGGCTCTGCAGATCAATTTAGCAATCATAGAATCGTAAAAGGGAGGAATACTGTATCCCGCGTAAACATGTGTATCTACTCTGACACCATGTCCTTTTGGACTATGGAAAGAGCTGATTTTACCGGGAGAAGGTCTGAATCCATTATAAATATCTTCTGCATTTATACGACATTCGATAGCATGCATAGTAGGGAAGTAGTTGATTCCTGAGATTGGCTCACCCATAGCAATTTTAATCTGCTCGCGAATCAAATCATAATCTACCACTTCCTCAGTAACAGTATGTTCAACTTGAATTCTGGTGTTCATTTCCATGAAATAGAAATTCTTGTGCTTATCAACCAAAAATTCAATAGTACCAACACCTTCATAATTGATGGCCTTACCGGCTTGAATAGCAGCATCACCCATTCTTTTTCTAAGATCTTCATCGATAAAAGGAGAAGGAGATTCCTCTACTAATTTTTGATGACGACGTTGAATAGAACATTCTCTTTCAGAAAGATGACAAACAGTACCATATTGGTCACCGGCTATTTGTATTTCAATATGTCTGGGTTCTTCAACAAATTTTTCCATATACATACCATCGTTTCCGAAGGATGCTTTGGCTTCTTTTTGAGCAGCTTCCAGAGATGGTTCTAATTCATCTTCGGTCCAAACCACGCGCATACCCTTTCCACCACCTCCAGCTGTTGCTTTTAACATGACAGGGTAGCCAATTTCGGCAGCGACTTTTTTGGCTAGTTTAACATCTTTGATCAAACCTTCAGAACCTGGAACAACTGGTACACCAGCTTTAATCATAGTTTCTTTTGCCGTAATCTTGTCACCCATCTTTTGAATCTGAGCGGGAGTCGGGCCAATAAACTTAACATTATATTGAGCGCAAATTTCAGCGAAATGAGCATTTTCTGCCAAAAAACCATAGCCTGGATGTATTGCATCGGCGTTGGTGATTTCAACGGCAGCCATGATGTTTGGAATGTTCAGATAGGATGCAGAACTGGCAGCTGGTCCTATACAAACTGCTTCGTCAGCAAAACGAACATGTAAACTGTCTCTGTCAGCTGTGGAATAGACAGCTACAGTTTTGATTCCCATCTCTTTACAAGTTCTTATAACACGAAGAGCTATTTCGCCACGATTGGCAATAAGTATTTTTTTAAACATATAATAGTTGTTTTTACTGAACAGAGAACCAATAAGCAGACTCTGTAAAGTAATGTCTAATAAATTTTACAAAAAAAACTATTCAGGCTCAACTAAGAATAATACTTGTTCGTATTCTACCGGACTAGCATCTTCTACCATTACTTTGACGATTTTTCCGCTTACTTCAGCTTTTACATCGTTGAAAAGTTTCATAGCCTCGATCAAACAAACGGTAGATTCTGGATTGATAATATCTCCAACTTTTGCATAAGCTGGTTTTTCAGGTGATGAAGAACGGTAGAAAGTTCCAACCATCGGAGATTTAATCTCAATATATTTTACATCAGATTTTGCTGCTGTGGATTCCTCAGACTTCGATTCTGTTTGAGGACTAGCAACAGGAGCAACATTTTCAGATGAAACATGACTAATCATAGGTTGTGGAGCGGAGTAAACCGGAGCACCCTGCATCATGGTTGGTTGAACCATTACTTCCTTAACTTTTTGATAATCATTGCTTCTGATTTGAAAATTCACTTCAGAGGATTCATATTTAAACTCACCGATATTTGTTTCTTGCAACAATTTGATAAGTTCTTTGATTTGTTCAAACTTCATAGATTTGATATTTAATTAGTTGATACAAAAGTAAACAATAAAATATGGAATGCAAGTCAAATTTATTATGATTTTACACGCTCCATATATTCCCCTGTTTCAGTATTTATTTTGATAAGATCACCTTGTTTGATAAATAGGGGCACTCTTACCTTGGCACCTGTTTCCAATTCAGCCGGCGTTAAAGTATTGGTAGCAGTATCACCTTTAAGTCCCGGCTCAATGTAAACAACCTGTAGAATAGTATATTGTGGCATCATTACTGCCAAAGGAATTTCTTTTTCAGCATGAAAAATTACATCACATATATCTCCTTCCTTGATGAATTCAACACCATCAAGCATAGTTTTTGCAATGTCTATCTGTTCATAGGTATCTTGATTCATAAAATTAAGGCGTTCCTCTTGTTCGTACAAAAACTGATATTGACGTCTTTCGATTCTCACATCATCTACTTTATGACCAGCTGGGAAAGTATGCTCCAAAACTTTGCCGGAGACCAGGCTTTTGATTTTTGTTCTGACAAATGCATTACCTTTTCCTGGTTTTACATGTTGAAACTCTACTACTATAAATGTGTCATGATTCATTTCAATGCACATTCCTTTTTTAATGTCTGAGGTTGTTGCCATTTTTAATTAGATTATAATTGCTGTATTCTTAAATTTAAAGCACAAATATAACTAAATCACTTAAATTTGTAAACTTGCATGGCGCCGATTTTAATTTTAATTCTTTTTTGAATTCATGACAAGCATCCTATGTATTTATTCAGAGATCAAAAGTCCCAGATTATCCTATATCTGTGACTGGATATTTGTGGAGATTATTGGATTTGAACAGGTTGAAATAATAACTGATAGGGATTATTTTATCAATTTGTCCAATGTTGTTAAATTCAATTATGGAGCTGAGCCTTTTGAAAATTTGCTTTTTTTAGAAAAAGGATCTGATTTACTTTTTGAAAATACGATCAATTCTGCAAAACCGATAGTAATCAATCAAGGGATAGAGGTTGTACTATTTCCAGTCTCAAATCAATATTCAATTCTTAATTTTGATATTTTAGCTGCAAGTTTCTGGTTATTAAGTCGATACGAGGAATATCAGGACTTTCAAAAGGATAATCACGGACGATTTTCAGCTAAAGAAAGTCTGGCATTTAAATATAATTTTTTAGAATTTCCGCTCATCAATATTTGGATAGAGAAATTAAAGGTTGAGATCAATAAGTCTTTTCCAAGTCTAACTTTACCCAGTAAAAAGGGATTTAATTTTTATCCGACTTATGATATTGACTATGCCTGGAAGTATAGGCATAAATCTATTTTTAGACAGTTGGCCGCTGCTTCTTTGGATTTACTGAAAGGTAATTTTAAACAGCTTTGGAATAGGGCAGAGGTGCTATTTAAAATTAAATCTGACCCCTTCGATACCTTTGAGTATATCGACTCTTTGCATGAAAAATATGCCTTAAATCCCCCAATTCTTTTCTGGCTTTTAGGAGATTACGGAAAACATGATAAGAATATTTCCCACAGAAACTTAGTGATGCAGTCAAAGATCAGGACTGTTTCAAAAAAGCACAAAACGGGTATTCATCCTTCCTATGCCTCTAATTTTAAAGAGAATCAGTTAGAAATTGAAATAAAAAGATTAAATAAGATCAGTGGTTTAGATATTCGCAAAAGCAGGCAACATTTTTTAATGCTGCGATTCCCAAAGACTTACAAATCTCTTCTGGAAAATCAAGTTTCAGAGGATTATAGTATGGGCTATGCAGATGAAATTGGATTTAGAGCTTCCACATCCTGTTCATTTGCTTGGTATGATCTTTCAGAGAATCAAAAAACAGACCTGAGGGTTTATCCTTTTATTGTAATGGATGTAACCTTGAAAAATTACAAAAAATTGTCCGTTGAGGAATCAAAAAGGGAAATTCAGAATATGATTAATGTCACCAAATCTTATGGTGGTGATTTTTACAGTATTTGGCACAACAACTCTCTGTGTGAGGAAGATGATTGGGAAGGCTGGAGGGAAGTTTATGAATTTTTGCTGAGTGTAGCAGAGAAAGAGCAATAAAAAAGCCTCCTGATGTGGAGGCTTTTAAAATTTTTATAATTAAGCGTTTAATTCTTCACCTGTTGAAGAGTGCGTGTCGTCGTTATAGACTTCGAAAGTCACCTTAGCTGGGCGAGTTTCTTTCATCACTACGATTTCACAAGAATATTTGCCTAACATTTTGATATCTTCAGGCATTCTGATTTTCTTCTTGTCAAGTTCCAAACCAAACAATTCTTTGATGGCATTAGCAACTTGTACATAAGATACAGAACCGAAAATCTTACCGCTGGTACCTGCTTTAGCAGCAATTTTGATAACGGTAGATTCTAATTTTTCAATTTTGACATTTGCATCAGCAATCAAAGCGCGAAGGCGTTCTTCTTGAGCCTGGATTTGTTCAGTCAATGCCTCTTTGTTTTTTTTGTTCGCAACAAGCGCTATTCCTTGTGGAATAAGGAAGTTACGAGCGTAGCCTGGCTTTACTTTAACGATACTGTTAGCATAGCCAAGATTTTCTACGTCTTTCATTAATATGATTTCCATATATGTGGATTTTAGAAAGTCTTTTTAAAAAATAATTATTTCATCAAGTCAGCAACATAAGGCAATAGACCCAAGAAGCGTGCGCGTTTTACGGCCTGAGCGACTTTACGTTGGTATTTCAATGAGTTACCAGTGATACGACGAGGTAAAAGTTTACCTTGTTCGTTGATAAAGTTCATTAAGAAATCAGTGTCTTTGTAATCGATGAACTTGATGCCAAAACGACGGAAACGACAATATTTTTTACGTTTTTGTCCGATTTTTGGATTACTTAGGAATTTTATATCTTCTCTACTTGCCATGACAAGTTAAATTTAAATGTTAAATAATTGTAGTTGGAATTATTTCAATTGGAATTATTCAGCAACTTTTTCTACTTCGTTGTTTTTCTTATCTTTATTTTTTCCGATCAAACCGGCACGTTTGTCTTGGTTGTATTTGATGCCATGTTTGTCAAGAGCAATAGTTAAGAATCTCAAGATGCGCTCATCACGACGGAAAGCTAGTTCAAGTTCAGAAATGATAGTTCCTGATTCTGACTTAAATTCAACAGTGTAATAGGCACCTGAGGTGCGTTTATTGATAGAATAGGCCAACTGGCGAATTCCCCAATCTTCGATATGTATGATCTCACATTTGTTGTTTTTCAAATGATCAAAATACATAGCGGCTGTCTGTTTGATTTCATCACCTGACAGTACGGGTTCGATGATGAAAGTACACTCGTATTGTTTCATTACGGAGTAAAAATTGGTTAAAAAAAATTAAAAAACACTCTGCTTCAACATGAAGCGGGTGCAAATATAGATATTATGATTTATAAATGCAAGAAAATGATTTAAATATTGGTAGGGAATTGATTGCGAATCACAAAATTAACAGAGTATTTATCAAAAATATTTTTTAATTGATTTTTAAAATAATGAAAACGCATTTTTAAATCAGCAATTGAGCATATTTTTTTAAATTTTATAATAATATGTATGAGCGAAAATCACCTAGCTCCATCGGAGCGTAATTTTTCTAGCACCGTAGGTGCGGTATCAAATTGCATTTTTGATTTATAAAGATTAGATTAGTCATTTCAAATCAATAAAATCCCCATCAATGGCAAACACCTATTCCCAAATCATTATTCAAATTGTTTTTACCGTTAAACACAGAGAAAATCTCATTTCCTCAAATAATCGAGTAGAATTAGAAAAATACATCAGCGGCATCATTGAAAATAATGGTCAGAAAATGTTGGCGATTTATGCCATGCCGGATCATATTCACATTTTGGTAGGAATGAAACCCAATATTTCCATATCAGAATTGGTGAGGGATATTAAATCAAATTCATCCCGATTTATCAACGAATCCAATTGGATACAGAGAAAATTCCGTTGGCAAGAAGGTTTTGGAGCTTTTTCCTATTCTATGGGTCATCTGGACAATGTTGTAAATTATATCCTCAATCAGGAGGAACACCACAGGAAGCGAAAATTCAAGGATGAATATTTGAAAATTTTAGAACAATATGAAATTGAATACAGCGACGAATATTTATTCGATTGGATAGAATGAAATAAAATGTCACCCCTCTGGGGTTTTGGTTATTTTTCCGCCTACGGCTAGGAAAATAGGGCCCCGATGGGGCTGATACACGGACATATATTTTTTGGGAATTTATTTCAATCGATAATTAAAAAAATAGAATTTAATCTCAAATTAAGTTATAAATAAAATTAGTGTAAAAATAGAATCCGTCTCACGAGACGGATTCTATTTTTACACTAATTTTATATTCATAGATAATTACCTATACCTTTTTATATCAACTAATTCAAAATTTGCTTCATTTGGTCTACCCCCATGATTATACTTTCCTTTTACAGGTGAACTTCTATTTTCAGGCATTGGATAAACATCTAAATAAAAAATATAAAGACTGTTTTTTGTTGCTTCTGGTATTAAATTTTCATCAAAAAATTTATTTGGTATGTTGATTGTTAGTTCGGATCTTGAATTAATTTCTACTATTTGTTTCCAATTAATTGAATATGAGGTAGTTTTTATGTCATCAATGTAATATCCTGTATTTTTAAATTGTTGATTTCTATTATATCCATCTGGAAGTGATGTTCCTTTCTCTGGTTGATGAAAAACATATTTGTTATATGTAGAGGGGTATCCAATTATAGATATAACTTTACCAAAATATTTAGAAGGGTTATCTATTAAATCATAAGCATCTTTTAAAGGTATAACATTTGAAAATCTTTCCTTTTCTTTTAAAAGTCTTTCTTTTTCAATTCTTACCTCCTCTGCTAACTGTAGTTCTTTTTGTTTTTTCAAATATTTTTCTCTTAATTCCAATGATTTAGATCTTAAATTTTCTATTTTTTGATTTTGAGGAATATTCTTTGGAAAATTATTTCTACAATCATTTTCTAAAATAGAAAGTGATTTTTCATAATTGTTACTTGAAATCGCAATTTCAGCTTC
>JBILRD010000406.1:0-2659 GCA_044372845.1 Saprospira sp.
TATATTAAATGGTATATTAAAAAAGAAAGTAAGGATTTTTATCAGTGATGGCAGAATTCAGGATATTATTGCCAGATTATTTCCAAGTTCTATCCATCTAGTGATTAGAATGCTACTCAAAAATAAAAACAAAAAATTAGCTTAATTATTTATATGAGTCATCAAAACGATACAATTTACGATCTGATAATCATAGGTGCGGGACTTTCAGGTATTGGAGCAGCCTACCATATACAGACAAAATGCCCGGATAAAAATTTTATCATTTTGGAAGGAAGATCCTCCATGGGTGGCACCTGGGATTTATTTAAATATCCTGGCATACGTTCAGACTCTGACATGTACACATTAGGCTTTTCTTTTAATCCCTGGGAAAATCCACAAGCTATTGCAGATGGGCCATCAATTCTTCAATATATCAAGGATACAGCATCAAAATTTGGTATTGACAAAAAAATAAAATTCAATCATAAGGTAAGCAGCGCTTCCTGGTCTGACAATGATAAATTTTGGACAATCCGAATCGCCGATCATGAATCTGTCAGTTACAAAACCTTAAAAACCAGATTTCTCTTCTGCTGCAGCGGTTATTATGACTATGAAAAAGGCTATGAACCTGAATTTAAAAATAGCGAATTGTTTTCCGGAAAAATTTTACACCCACAAAAATGGGATACAAGTTTAGACTATAAAAATAAAAAAGTAGTTGTCATTGGCAGTGGGGCAACAGCCGTTACCTTAGTTCCTGAAATGTCGAAGGATGCCGAAAAGGTTACCATGCTTCAAAGGTCGCCAACCTATATCAAAGATCTGCCTAGTGAAGACAAAATCGCCAATTTTTTCAGAAAGATATTGCCTTCAAAAACAGCTTATAATCTTTCCAGATGGAAAAACATCCTCATCAGCATGATGTTTTACAAGGCGGCTAGAAAATGGCCCAAGGCAATTAAAAAATTTATTTTGAAAGGTATCAAAAAAGAAATGGGCGACAATTACGACCTTAAACATTTTGATCCAAAATACAATCCATGGGATCAAAGACTCTGTGTTGTTCCAGATGGAGATCTTTTCAAAGCAATAAAATCTGGAAAAGCCGAAATAGTCACAGATACTATCAATAGTTTTAGCAGAGAAGGGATTTTACTCGATTCAGGAAAAACAATTGAAGCTGATATTATTGTTACCGCTACCGGACTTAAAGTTCAGCTTTTGGGCGGTATGACAATGCAAGTAAACGGACAAAATGCTGAACCAAAAGATATCCATTGCTATAGAGGGGTAATGTTTAGTAATATTCCAAATTTCGCTGTAACAATTGGGTATACCAATGCTTCCTGGACCTTAAAATGTGATTTGAGTTGTCATTACATAACTAGAATTTTAAACCATATGAAAAAAAATGGTTATGCAATTTGCACTCCGAAATTTGACAGTAAAAACTTCGAATCAGAACCACTTTTAGACTTCGATGCAGGTTATATCAAAAGAGCCACTGAAGTTCTGCCCAAACAAGGTTCGAAAGCACCATGGAAAGTGTATCAAAATTATATACTGGATGCTTTCACCTTAAAGTATTCTAAGGCTGTTGATAAGTTTTTGGAATTTAAAAAATAAAATTATTAGTTAGAATAAACATAGTTCCAAAAGTCATAACAAGCAGTTAATGCTTCTTTATAATATTTGGTTTTGGAATAATTAGCTTTCAACTCCTTGAAAGCCATCCAATATTTATCACTCTGCTTTGATTCTTCGTCGTAATAATAATAGTCGAGGTAATTTTTTGTTTTTTCAATTTTGGCTAGCAGGAATAAAGCTTTTGCCTTAAACTCTTTGTCATTACTTGCTTCAATTGCTTTTTCGGCATAAGAACCGGCAATGTCTGCATCATAATAGAATGATGATGTCCAGGCATAATCTCTATAAACAACCACCGGACTAATTTCCTTAGTAGCTGACCAAAAGGCAGAACTTCCAGAGTTATCTTCAGTATAATAAAGAGCTGGTCGATTCCATCCCCAATTGCTGGTGTTGTACCAGGCTAAAGCCAGTAAATAATAATATTCAGCAGCTTTATCAGGCTCATTTTTTGCTTTATTTTCTAATTCTTTTAGCTGTTTGGCATAGCTCAATAAATTATAGTCCTTATCTAAAAAATCATATTGAAGGTAGAGTTTTTTTAGAGCCTGATCATCGACATTGCTTTCATAATAAGGCTGCAAAATAGATTCTGTCCAGATATTTTTATTGATGTACATATTGTTAAAATTCACACCATTTGCTTTGTGAGCCTTACTGCATTTTTCGAATTCTGCTATCGCCTTATCCAATTTATTTCTTTGCAGATAATAAACTCCTCTCATTTCATGAACAATACTTAAACCCGTTTCTTGATTGACACAGCGTTCTTCCATCAAAAATTCGTCAAAACTATTATCACTCTTAGCGTTATTGGTCAGATAATTTTCAAGTGCATCCAAAAGTTCTACATCCAATCTTCCTTTTAAATTATAGAGATGATTATGAGCTAAAAAGGCTCTAGCCTTATCTCCTTGGCGCAAGTAAAGCATACTAAACGCTTCTTTTAGAAAATTATTGAGTGCCCAATCTTCAGTTAAAATACCATCTTTGATAAACTCTGACCAAATTTCATCTATCAACT
>JBILRD010000074.1:0-7960 GCA_044372845.1 Saprospira sp.
AAATAATTAAAAACAATATTACAAAGATAAAATTTTAAAACAAGAAGATAAATCAAGGTTCAAAGCATCATCGAATTTAACTTAAATTTTTAAGCCAATTATCTTTTTCTTCTCCATATTGATTTTGAAAAAATATCCCAATCAACTGAAACCGTGTAATCCTTGGCATAAAATAAATTGATCCTATGAATGGTATGAATACTTTCTGGCCTAAACGGAAGGGCATCAACGGGAGAAAAAACTGCCTCTTTTATTTTTGGTAAATTTTTTATTTTTTCATCCTGATCAGAATATCCTATCCATGATTTTTGTCCCAAAAGAACAGAAATGGCATTTAATGTTAATGCTCCGAATGGTTTTGTAAACCATATATAAAAAGGCGCAAATAAAATTAGTATCAGGCTCAGCATCACATCAAAAACCCTTTTGTTCCTCCTTTGAATCGGCGATTGGATTTTAAAATTGATATCGATGGTATAAAGATCTCCGGCGCTATCCTTAGAATTGGAACCAATGATACTGACACTTTTTTCAGGGACTATTTTGTAGTTAATTTCAGGTCCCAAGCTACTCATCCAGAAGATGATATGCTCAGAACTGATATTTTTACCGCAAAAAATAATTTCATTCACAGCATAGACCTGAACGATTTCGTTCAACTGCCTGATATTTCCAAGATAGAGATCCTCGCTGTCTTCCCCATTTGGAGAGACAATACCAATCAACTTTATATCTACAGAAGCATTAAAAAGCAGATCCAAAACTCTTTTGGATTCTTCCTGATCGCCGACAATCACCATTCTGTTGTGAGTAGTTTTGCTGATAACAAAACTTCCTTTATTGAAAAATGATAAAATGGATCTTAATCCCAGTGAGCTAATAAGCGCCCAGATGGTTCCAAAAACAATTAACATCCTCGAAGCCCTGAGGTGGGAAGGTAAAAATCCATAAACTGCGGCGATAATCAAACTGCCAACACAAATACCGTAGACAATATTTCTGACTTTGGCGGATTTGTCATAACCACCTGCAAAATATACAGCGGATAACCAGATTAAAATATAAAGCGGATAATTGAAAATCAACAAAGTGTCTTTAAAATAGCTGGGATTGTGAAATCTGAGTACTGCCCAAATATCTTTAATAAAATACATTCCGGCAAAAATAATCAGCGCATCCAAAACAGGTTGATAACTTTTTCTAAAAAGGTTTGAACCTAATGTCAATGCCGCTCTGAAATAGATGGCCGCATTCAGCATAAATATCAAAAGACTGGCTTTCTGTCCGCCAAAATGTTTTTGAGCAAAGATGATCATCGCCTGGTAAAAGGTTCGAACATAGTTCAAACTTCCTTTTTTGGTACTTTCACCCTTGTAATGGATAATGGTCGTATCGGCAAAATAGTAATTTTTATATCCTGCCTTGATCACTCTGTAAGACAAATCGATGTCCTCACCATACATAAAGAAATCTTCATCCAGATAACCAATTTCCTCCAGGACAGATTTTCTCAACATCATAAAGGCTCCGGAAAGTACATCCACTTCATTTGTCTCCTCTTCGCTTAAAAATCCCAAATGGTATTTATTAAATCTTCTGGACTTTGGAAATAAGGTGGATAGCCCAAAAGTTTTATAGAAGGCTACTTCAGGAGAAGGAAAACCTCTCTTCGACTCAGGTAAAAAATTTCCTTTCCCGTCAATCATTTTTACTCCAAGAGCACCAGCCTCAGGATGAGCATCGAGAAATTCTACAGTTTTTTCGAAAGTATCCTCTCTAACAACCGTATCAGGATTTAACAAAAGGACATATTCACCTTTAGACAGGGCAATTGCCTGATTATTAGCTCTGGAAAAACCAACATTCTCTTTGTTGGCAATAATCTGTACTTCTAGAAATTTAGACTTTACCATGGAAACAGAATCATCCACCGAATTATTATCTACTACAAATACTTCAACAGGCATCTTAACAGAAGCCTTTCGAACAGACAAGAGTGCCTGTTCTAAAAAAAACTGTACGTTGTAGTTGACGATGATGACAGATAATTTCATTTTGAAATACAGCTTATCAATTAACATTGTTAGTTAGCAATCTTTCCAAAATGGAATTATGACAGTCTGTGAATACTCTTTAATCAGGTTATCCAAATTTAAAGATTTCAAGTTTTTACTATTGATTATTTTCTCCCCCAATTTTTCTTTCACTCTGAATTTTAACACATGTTTTCCTCTATCTAACTCAAATATGGGTATTATTGCAGTTATGCCAATATCTGATATATTATCACTCCAGTTAGGATGCCACTCGACTTCCTGTTGAATATCATCAATTAAAACTTCAAATAATTCAGATAAAAAATCTATTTGATCAATTTTGACCACTAAATTCATTAAATCATCTAACTTATAATCGTACCTAATGTACAGTTCTACAAAATTTCCTTTAATTATTTTTGATTGTATATAATACTTGGAATTCAAATTATCACGATGTAAATCCCTATACATTCTTTGACTTAAAAATTCAGACCCTGCCATTGACCATTTATAAGATCTTTTATCGAAAACATTTGGCCAATGCATGGTTCTGTATACATTCAAATAACTTAACACTAAAGCGAAACTAAAAAATAAAAGCGTTGAAATACTATACCTCCATAGAGAGACATTACTTCTAAACAGAAAAAGTGATTTTTGGAGGATAAATCTTAGGGTGACTAAATCATAAAATTTAAAGAAAGGATAAATCAGGTAAGTTAAAATAGGAATCCTTCTTAGAAAACCATTTAAAATTAAATCAATGATATAGACAACAAAGGCATAAGAAAGAATTTCTGAAACCCAATTTAACTTAATACCAAAAGTTGAAGGTAAGGTTTGTGTTATAAAAATACTTAATATAATACCAGTAAGTAAAAATGTACTAGAGATTGACAAATACATTACTAGACCACTGTATTTATCTATTTTGATAATAATATTATGCAAATCTTCATTATCCTCAACATTTGTTTTGAATGGCTTTTTCCAAATAATTTTACTTTTTTTAATTCCTTGAGGAAAAACATAATTGACACAAACCATCGAAAGCCATAAAGATCTTAAAAGTAAATGAGTAATAAATCCTATTTTAAGCATTTCAATACCCATGATACCCAAAATCATTATTATTTCATGTCCTTTGAAATCACTGGTAATTCTTACAGAATTCATCCACTCCATCCAAATATCTGACATCTGAAACAGGGTAAAAATAGCACCGCCTGAAATCAGCAATTCTAACTCCCATGAATTCTCCTGAATATCTTTTATCCACTGAGGTATATTATTATTCGTATTTTCTCTCGATTCCATTTCAGTATAGTCTTTTACAAAGGAAAATTATTTCCATAATTAAGTTATACATAAATTCAAAAAACAATCTTGTTAAGTAGTATATGCTGTCCTTGAAATAATAGATCGACCCAAGGTAATTTCGTCAGCATATTCCAGTTCCCCTCCGAAGGAGACGCCTCTGGCTATGGTTGAAATCTTGACATCAAAAGCCTTTAACTGCTTGGAAATATAAAAAATGGTCGTATCCCCTTCAATACTAGGGCTAAGCGCCATCACCAATTCCTTGATTTCTCCAGTTTTTACCCTTTCAACAAGGGAATTGATATTTAGATCGCTGGGACCTACTCCTTCAATTGGCGAGATTATTCCACCCAAGACATGATAAACACCGTTGTATTGTTGTGTATTTTCAATGGCCATGGCATCCTTGATACTTTCTACCACACATACCAAGCTCTGCTCTCTTTTAACTGAGGAACAAGGAGCGCAAAGATGATCATCTGAAATATTATGGCATTTTTTGCAAAACTTGATGTTATTTCTCATGGAAAGAACTGCATCACAAAAATCTTCTACCGAATCTCTATCGGATTGAAGCAGATGTAAGGCTAGTCTCAAAGCTGTTTTTTTTCCTATACCAGGCAATGTCGCCAGGGCATTGACTGCATTTTCAAGTAAACTGGATGAGATATTCATCAAAAGACAATTTGTTAAGAATAATAAATTTCCACTTCAGGATCAGGAAGTTCGAGCACCAATTGATCATAAGCCATAAACATAGTCGGCGGCAATTTATCTTCCATACTTTCAGCTTTGCCTATGTGGTGACTGAAATGAGTAAAATAAGTTGTTTTTGCCTTAATCTTAGAAGCCAGATCCAATGCCTCTTCTACGTTTAGATGTGAATAATGGTTTTGAAAATGCAGGGCACTTAAAACCAGAATATCCAAATCTTTGAGGTAGTCCAACTGATCTTCTTCAATTGTTTTTATGTCGGTAAGATAGGCAAAATTTCCAATTCTAAAGCCCATGACAGGCAATTTTGCATGCAGATACTCGATAGGAGTAATTTTGGTATCACCAATCTGGAAAGGAATATCCTTATCAATGGTTTTAAAGACTACCTGAGGCAAGCCTGGATAGTTGTTGTCAAAAATATAATCATAGGCCTTTCTCAAAGCATTCTGTACATGAACAGTTGCGTAGACCGGCATATCCATTTGATATCTGAAATTGATAGGGCGGATATCGTCCAGTCCCGCTACATGATCCCTGTGTTCGTGCGTCACCAGAATGGCATCTATTTTGGAAAAGCCGGCACGAAGCATCTGATATCGAAAATCCGGGCCAACATCTATCAAGAGATTTTTCCCGTGAACCTCAATAGCAACAGACACTCTGAGTCGTTTATCCCGAGGATCGGAAGACAAACAGGTATCGCAGGTACATCCTATAACGGGTACACCCTGAGAAGTGCCGGTGCCAAGAAAGGTTATTTTCATTTGATAGAGGAATTTTCTACAACAGCTATTTACATCTAAATATAAGTTAAAATATTCAGTGTGAATAGAAGGCTGATTAAAAATCACCTGACAATATCCATATTTTTGAATGGGGAACGAGGTTGCCAGATCTCTTCGTTGGTAAAATTGTCAAAAAGGAATTTCATGACCTTGCTGGACAGGCGATTTCGATGTCTCATGTACATATTCAGATTGCAGGGAACAGCGCCGACTGAACTTTTGATTTCCAAAGCTGTTCGGGCAAAATCAATCATTTTCATTTGGTGAATTATCCCTAAGTCTATCAAAGCATAAAGAATATTCAAATAGATATGATGTTCTTTATTAGCGTCATGATCCAAACCCAGGAAATGGGCCTCCAGTTCTTCAGCATTAAAAATAGCAGAGTAGAAGGCGACCATCTTGTTATCGATAAAAATGGCGAAAATCTTGACCTTTTCTTTCAGTTGCAATTTCAATTCATAGAAATAATCGGGATTGAGCGTAAAAGCGTTGAATCCGACATTTTTGGCAATATTCTGATACAATCGATACATTTCTTCCCGATATTGGCCAATCTCCTCTAAAGTCAATTCCCTTTTTTCCAATTCCTCCCCTTTCTTGAAAGCTCTTTTGGCTCTGACTCGATATTTGGATTGCATCTCTTCCAGGTAGTCATCAAACTGTTTCCAATGCTCGGGCAGACGCATGTACATCGCCGGTTGAATGGTGTAGGAATGGTAGAAAGATTTTAATAATTTTTCATCCAGTATACTGCTATCATCCTTACAGGGATAATCTTTGAAGAGCTGCACCTGAAATTTTCTGGAAGCATTCGACTCAATGATTTTTTGAGCTGCGTCGATAGTTTGCCTGGCCAGTTCTACACTTTTGGCTTCATCGACCTCCTTTTCCGAGAAAAAATATCCATGCTTTCCGGTAATGAGGACATTACCACAGATCAAAACATTGTAAACACCTTTGCTGAAAATACAATTTTGAATAGGGGAAGCCAGTTTTTGAATCAGACTTTTGGGCTTATCAGACTTGGACTTGTTGAAACTTTCGCCCAAGTGAATCTGAAATAATTGCAAATAGCAAATTCCAACAGGCTTATCAGCTGAATAAACAATGGCATATCTGAATTCAAGATTTTCAGGATGGCATTTATGTAAAACCCTAAGATAATCAGACCTTAAAAAGATATTATCCAATGGTGCCAATTGATCCCAAAGCCCTTTAATTGACTCAATATCATCGTTTAAACTGATTGAAAAATCAGCATCCTCTAACTTTGTTTTTGATAAGATATCGATTTGTTGATTGAGTGTTTTCAAAATTGACTCGGGCATGGGCTAAAAACATTTGCAAGGTACTAATAATCCTGTAATTTCAAGTTAAGAATTTTACTTTGCTATATTAACTGCACTTAAACGCAGAAGGTCTATTATTGTTAAAAAAAAATGATAATTTTTTTGTTAAATTAAACCTTTGAAGACTTTGCAAGTCTACATAACAGATTCAAATTTAAAAAGCCGAGAAAAGCCATTTCATGAACGAAGCGCTGGAAAAGCAAATACTGCAATTATTGGGTTCTGAAACGAATTTTCAAAAAGGGTTTAGCCTGCTGGTTCAAAACAGTCAGCAAAAACTGTACAATTTTATCCTTGGCATGGTCAATCATCACGATGATGCTGATGAAATTTTACAGTTGACCTATATCAAAGTATTTAAAGGTTTTGGCTCATTTAAGGGAGAATCCAAATTTATGACCTGGATTTACAAGATTGCCAGCAATGAAACGTACAGCTATCTGAAAAGTAAAAACAGAAGGAAATGGGAAGATCTTGAACAAAGTAATTATTCACCTTTGGCTTCCGAAAATATCGACGGATCAAAGATCATCCAATTACTAGACCAGGCTATTGGAAAGTTACCGAACAAACAAAAGCAAATCTTCCTGATGCGCTACGAGGCTGATTTAAGTTATCAGGAAATCTCAGGAATCACGGGTACTTCCATCGGTGCTTTGAAAGCTTCTTACCATCATGCTGTGAAAAAAATTGAAGAAGAAATTAAAAATACTATATAATATGAGTGAAGAAGAAATCGATAAAGACTCCTTGTTGGAGCAATACAAATCTGAGTATCTGAATAGACAGAGCAAGACCCCGGATCTATACTTTGAAAATTTCGAGTCGAGATTGATGGACAGAATTTCCAGCGAAAAGTATAATTCAAAAAAGACTTTAATACTTTTAAAGAACCCGGGACTGTACAGATTACTGGCAATTGCTGCCTCAGTGTTAATTTTGATAAGTGTTGGAATATTCGCATTTATTTCTACTGGAAAAACAGAAAAATCCCACCATCAACTTCTTGCAACGGATGTTGATCAAGAAATCAAGCAATTGAAGAAAGAAGAGGTCCAGGCTTTTTTAGAAAATGAAAAACCCTTTCAAGATACCAAAGAAAAAAAACAACCTTCAGAAGTCATAAAAAGCCATGCACCAAACTCCGATATTGAAACTATCATCGATATCCCTTTGTATGAATTGAAAAATATGGATGAGGAGGAGGCCGCCATACTGGATGATGTTGAAATTTCAGAGCTTTTGGCTCAACTTTCTGAGGATGATTTGTCAGCATTAAAAAACGATATAATCAGATAATTTATTCACTTTAAAACATTGCAACATGAAAAACATCATTGTAATAATCATCTTTATTTTAAGCTTTCAAAGCTTATTTGCCCAATCCAGACCAGACAGAAAAGCTCAGGCCGACCGTGCAAAATCATTGTGGATTGCCTATCTGACTCAGGAACTGGAATTAAGTCCGGACGAATCTGCGAAATTCTGGCCTGTTTATAATGAAATGAAAGAAAAGGAACGTGAGCTCAGAAAAAGCAATGCTCAGAAAAAACCAATGAAGGACTTTAAAGAGATGACATCATCTGAAATTGATGCCTTTTTCTACGCCAAAATCAATATAGACGAAAAGATGCTCTCCCTAAAAAAGGAGTACTACCCTAAACTAAAGGCGACAATTCCAGCATCAAAGGTGATCAGAATTCCAAATCTGGAAAGGGAATTTAAAAAGAAGCTGATCGAAAAAATA
>JBILRD010000037.1:0-10300 GCA_044372845.1 Saprospira sp.
GTACTGAGGTGATTGGATATCAGATTTACAAGGAGAATCCCTATGGCTCTGGAAATTTTTTCCCCTATCCTGCAAATAATCAGTTGGTAAATAGTTTAAGTTTTGCTGATGTTAACAGCAGTTCTTTACTGGTGAGGTATGCATTACTCGCTGTCAGTAATTGTAATTCAGGATTATTGGGAGAGGGCAATGCCTTGGATGGCACTACCGGCCCACACAGTTCAATATCTTTAGATGTTTCAATTGATAGTTGTAGCAGAGTTATAAATTTAGATTGGAACGATTATGAAAACTGGAGCGATGGAGTTGATTTTTACATAATATATAGAAGTATATCAGGTGCTGCTGCTCAGGCTATCGATACAGTATTTAGTTCGAACTATGTCTATCCAAATGCTCAAAATGGCGATCAGTTGGAGTTTTATATCGAGGCAAAGGAGGAAAATCAAAATAACTCTGCTCTTAGCAACTCCGTGCAAATTTTAGTCAATGTAAACAGAGAAATGGATTATCTCTATTTGATCAATGTATCAATAGATACAAGTTCAAACAGACCAGAGGTTACTTGGAAATGGGATATAGATACGGATTTTGGTTCTGCTCAGATACAAAGAAAATTAGAAATAGAATCAAATTGGCAATCGATTTATATTATTCCTAATTTAGGAACTGAAACAAACACATACATTGATTTAAGTGCAGAATCCGATACCAAGAAATACGATTACAGAATTCAATTCACAGATTTGTGTGGGAATTCAATTTCAAGTAATATTGGCTCCAACATTCTATTAAGGGCCAGAGCAGGCAACGATTTTGTAAACTTTATCAATTGGTCTGAATTAGATATCAGCTATGTTGTAGCTAATCAATACAATTTATTTAAAAATTTACCCTCGAACACTTCCAGAATAGCAAATCTTTCTTCAACTCAATTAACTTATCAGGATCAGATCAATGTAAGAGTTAATGAAGAGGGGAATAGTTGTTATTTCATTGTTACTGATGCAACTGTAAATCTTCCTAACGGTTTTTCATCTTACATTCAAACAAGATCCAATAGAGTTTGTGTTAAACAGGATGCTATATTATGGTTTCCAAATGCTTTTGTTCCTGATGGCAAAAATAGCATCTTCAAACCGTTGGTGGCATTGGGATACACTTTAAAATCCTATAATTTACAAGTTTATGACAGGTATGGTGCCATAGTCTTTGAGACGAACGATATCAATAGTTCATGGGATGGTACCAAATCTAACCAATTGATGCCTCAGGGAGTCTATATTTACATTGCCAGATTCACACAAGATGATGGAACAGAGGACGAACAGACCGGAACTGTAACTCTTATTCGATAATACAAATACTAATAAACCTCAACCAACATGAAAATTAAAAACCTAAACCTAAAATCTTTTTTAGTATTGGCTATGATGGTTCTACCATGTATATTGTTTGCTACTGAACCAGAGCAAATTTCTGTTCATTCAAAAGCTTCGGATGAGATTCCTTTCAAACATTTTTTTGAAATTCTCGAAACCTCTGCAGACGTAATTGGTATTGCTATCATATTGATAGGTTTTTTGAGAGGTTTGTATATGTTTATAAGATTGGAAATAGACAGAATTTTAGGAAAGAAAGATTACGAAGAGCTTTTTAGCCTTAGAAATATCCTGGGAACCTACATTATTATCTCTTTGGATTTTCTGATTGTTTCGGATATTATTCATTCAGTGATAAGTCCTGAATTAAATGAATTGTTAGGCTTGGGTATAATAGTGGTTTTAAGAACCTCCATAGGCTACTTCCTTGGTAAAGAGTTGCACGAACTTCGCAAAGAACTTAAAACAGAGGAAGCTGAAGAAGAGGCCAAGAAAAAGCATTAAAAATTATTTCCTGATCATTTTTTCCAATGCTTTGGTGTATTTAACTTTCATGTCACCCTTTTCATCGCTGTAGATAAAATAAGCTTCGACTCCCGGAATACTATTAACAAGACTCCAGGCTTTGTCGGCACCCATAGCCATACAGGCTGTCGCTATACCATCTGCCATGGCACAATCTTTTGTAAAAATAGATGCACTTAAAAGGTTATTCTTTTCGGGATATCCAGTAAAAGGATTGATTGTATGGGCATATTTTTTACCCTTAACCTCGATAAAATTTCTGTAATTTCCAGAGGTTGCCAAACTTAAATCTTTGATTTCAACTATTTCTTTGATATCATTGATGGCAACATCTTCAACAGGAGTGTTAATGCCTATCATCCATCCGAAGTTTTTTGATTGATAGCCTCTGCACCTAACTTCGCCGCCTACTTCAATCATGTAGTTGGATATACCCTTTGATTCCAAAAACCTACCAATTTCATCTGCAGCATCACCAGGAGCAATTGCATTAAAAACAATTTGTAATTTTGGATTAGATTTTTTTATCCAAGCGCCTTCCGCATTTTCGATGATGGAAATAGCGTTGTAATCACAGATTTTCTTCAAAGAGTCAATGACAGATGGGTCAGGATTTTCTACAGCTTTTTTATTTTTACCAAAGCCCCAATAATCTACTAAAGGATAAACAGCTGGATTGAAGTATCCCGCAGTATAAGCGTAGATTTGGCTGGAAAGTTTAAAGTTCCTTAGGAGGTGCTGTGGTGCATCTGAAGGAATAAAGATACCACTGTCACTCTGGTTGAACTGCATCAACCTAGAATCTTGTCTGTAAGTGGAAATTTCTTTATCAAAAACAGCTAGTAAGGAATCTATCTGGATTTGAAAATTTCTGTTAAGACTATCATGATAGGAAAGGCTATAGCCACTACCCATCGTTTTTCCTTTAAATTCAACCAGTTTTTTTGTGTTAATATTTGAGTTGCAGCCAAATACTATAAAAACCAGAAGGAAGAGAATAATTTTATTGAATACTAAACGCATTTCTTAAGTTATTTTTGATTTTTTGTTCTATTAAAACCTGATTGTCATTGGTGAATGAAATACCTTCAAATAGAATGCTGTAATTTAATCTCAACGGAATACGGGTATCAAATCCATCTTTTGCAATAACATTTATGGGTAGTTCTATCCAAACTGTATCTGCAATTTTATAAAAACTGGTATCCGATGTATTGGTGTTGATAATTTCCCATTTCCCGTAATTAAAGGTGTTCGAGTTAGCATCAAAAAAAGTATTTGAATTTAAATAGGACAGTGGATTTGTATTGTCATAAATCTCCAGAGCATTTGCCCTGCTTGCTGAGTTGTTAAGCCCAACAAGAAATCGAAGTCTTTCAAAATCTCCAAAAGAGCTGAACCCACCTATGCTGTTGATAAAAGTGCCCGGTTTAATCACGTTGAAATCATTGGTAAACAATTCTGAGCCACCTGAGCTTAATGGTAATTCAATTTTATCAATTACGGAGGAGCTCTCGCCTGATCTGTTAATGAGTGAGATAGAGGAAATCAATATTGCAGAAGATTTGACCTGATAAAAATTTACATCGGCATCAGGGTAGGCAGATAATAAGTTAAAATCAGTGCCAAGACTATCAATACTATGGTCAATTTCAAACTTTAACTGATAGTATTGGCAACAGCAATTTTTATCTGCTTCTGGATCAAAATTAGACGCTAGGGGGTCTTTGCAACCCTCTACAGGAGTACAGCTTTGAAATAGTAAACAACACAATAAAAAAATTACCGTTGATTTGATTTTTTTCATTTTGATTCCATTTAATTGCAAATATAATCAGCTTTATTTAGATTTTAATCTGTAGGCTTTTCCATAGAATTAAAACATATGTTTTTATGAATTTTATTTGTCAAAATTATCAACTAACTTTGTATCAAGATTAGAAGTTTTTATGCTTCTATGATTACTATGTTATTATTGGATTATATTACTATTGAAATTTGAACATGAAAACAAAATTGATTTTTTGGGGACTTAAAAGCGTAGATGAAACTACGGAGAAAGTATTGATTGCTCTTGAATTACATCCTGTTGAAAATCTTGTAGAGTCATGGGTTTTTGAAGGAGAAAATGCAAATGAAACGCTTGCTGATCAATTGATGAACAATTGGAGAAAAGGAGAGGTAATTGTTTTTCCCGAGGTTACTGCACATCAAAAAAATGAACTGTCCGCCTCTGGGACGATTATTCCTGCCGGCTATACTGTCGAAAAAGAGGATTTGATCAAGCGTACCCATACAGAATGGTTGTTTATTGTATTGTCAACAAAGCTTTACAAAACTTATGAGCTTGAATTGTCTGATATAAGAGATAGGGTAGACGGGCTTAAGAAATATAATAAGGAGATTTGGATGGAGTTGAAGTCTTTCCAAGAAAAAATTCAAAAACAGGTTGAAGAGCAAAATCTTTTCAGAGATCATACTAATCAATTGAGGGATATCCTTAACGATTTATTTGGTACACTAAAGGAGTTGAGACAAAAGGAAGATAATATTTTTGAAGCCGCAGCGAAGGAAACTTATGATAAAATGGCTTCAACGCTCAACCTGGTAGAGGATGCTGTAGAAAAAAATCTTGGGGAGTGGGCAAAATGGTTTGACAAATTAAAAGGATTGCAACAAGAAATTAAAAATGTCAAATTAACAAAGGAAGGTAGAAATGAACTATGGTCTAGAATCGACAAAGCCTTCAAAGATGTTAAAGACAAGAGATTTGGGAATGCTCCTGCCAATGATGAAAATGTTGAACAAAAGTTAAAAAACAGAATAGAAGGATTGAGAGAGGCTATCCATAAAATGGATGATTCTGTTAAACGCGACGAAAAAGAATTAGATTTTCAGCAAAAGAAATTAGATAATATTTCATCTTCTCAGCTTGAAACTCAGTTGAGAGAGGTAAAGGCAAAGATGATTCAGGATCGTTTAAACTCAAAACGAGAAAAACTAGCGGATATGAATAAGACTTTGGCAGACCTGGAAGCCAAGTTAACTCGAGTTTTAGCAAAATCTGCTACAAAAGAAGAGTTAAAAGAGACAGAAGAGAAAGTTGAAATTGTTGAAGTCGACAATCCCGTTGAAGAGATCAATGAAAATTTAGATTAAAACAAAAAAGGAGGATAAATTTATCCTCCTTTTTATTTTATATATTTATTTTCTTCTATTGCTCTTGTACTAAAAGTGAGATTTTATTATCCAGTACTTCAATAAAACCATTTTGAATACTTAAACTAATAGGAGTTTTATTATCAACTGTATTTATAAGAACATTGCCCTCTCCTAAGGAAGAAACTATAGGTGCGTGATTGTCCAAAACTTCAAATTCACCATCAGTGCCAGGAACACTAACTCTGCTGATTTTTCCTTCAAAGATTTTTTTATCTGGGGTTAATACTGTTAAGTCCATTCTTAATAAAGTTAAGGAAGTTAAAGGGGCACTGTAAGTACCCCTTTTATTTTATTTATACATTAGCTTCAGAAAGAAGTTTTTCACCCTTCTCAATTGCTTGTTCAATTGTTCCTACTAAGTTGAAGGCAGCTTCAGGATAGTTATCAACTTGACCGTCAATGATCATATTGAAACCTTTGATAGTATCTTTAATATCAACTAACACCCCTTGTAAGCCTGTAAATTGCTCAGCAACATGGAAAGGTTGAGATAAGAATCTTTGTACACGACGAGCGCGTTGAACAACTAGTTTATCTTCTTCAGAAAGTTCTTCCATACCTAAGATTGCAATGATGTCTTGCAATTCTTTATAACGTTGAAGAATGTTGATAACGCGTTGAGCGCATTCATAATGTTCCTCACCAACGATATCTGGAGATAAGATTTTTGAAGTAGAGTCTAATGGATCCACCGCAGGGTAGATACCAAGAGCTGCCAGTTTACGACTTAATACTGTAGTAGCATCCAAGTGAGCGAAAGTTGTCGCTGGAGCCGGGTCAGTCAAGTCATCAGCAGGTACATAAACCGCTTGAACAGATGTAATAGAACCGCGTTTAGTAGAAGTGATACGTTCTTGCATCAAACCCATTTCTGTTGCAAGAGTAGGTTGATATCCTACCGCAGAAGGCATACGACCAAGAAGAGCAGAAACCTCAGCACCTGCTTGGGTAAAACGGAAAATGTTATCGATAAAGAATAAAATATCACGACCTTTCACATCACTAGGATCTCCATCGCGGAAATATTCTGCAATTGTCAAACCAGAAAGAGCAACTCTGGCACGAGCACCAGGAGGTTCATTCATCTGACCGAAGATAAAGGTAGCTTGTGATTCGCTAAGCTCAGCTGGATTAACCGAACTTAAATCCCAGCCCCCTTCTTCCATGGAGTGTTTAAATTTTTCACCGTATTTTACGATACCAGCTTCAATCATCTCACGCATAAGGTCATTACCTTCACGGGTACGCTCACCAACACCTGCAAAAACGGATAGACCTTTATGTTTTTTTGCGATGTTGTTGATAAGTTCCTGGATAAGTACTGTTTTTCCTACACCGGCACCACCAAATAAACCGATTTTACCACCTTTCAAATAAGGAGCAATCAAGTCAATTACCTTAATACCTGTGTAAAGGATTTCGCGTGAAGTACTAAGATCTTCATAGCGAGGTGGTTTATTATGTATAGAACGACGAGTTAGGCTTTTGATTTGAGGAAGACCGTCGATTGGTTCACCTACTACATTAAATAGCCTGCCTTTAATTTCATCACCAATTGGCATTGAAATAGTAGAACCTGTGTCAACTACTTCCATACCTCTGGTTAGACCTTCTGTACTATCCATTGCAATAGTACGGATACTATCTTCGCCAAGGTGTTTTTGACATTCTAATATTAGTTTCTCACCATTAGGGCGAGTGATTTCTAAGGCACTTAAAATCTCAGGTAACTTAGAGTCTTTTCCGGAAAAGCTGACATCTACAACAGGTCCGATGATCTGTTTGATATGTCCAATGTTTTTTGACATATATTTTGGACTTTGAATTAGGTTTTATAACAAAAATTATTCGCCGCAAATATAAATTTTTACCACCTTTATTACAAGAAAAAGGCTTTTTATTTATCATTATTTTGAAATTTTAATTTAAATCTATTTAATTTACACGTAGCTCTGTTTTTATTATATTTCTTTTTTTTAATAACCAGATTTCCCTGAATGAAAACCAAAGATGATATCCAAAATATATTATCAGTTTCTCCGGCAACCGTATCAAATTGGATCAAAACAGGGTTGATTCCAGATCATACAGCAGAGGGTTATAGTGATTCAGATTTTGAAAAGCTAATTGACACTATTCATCAAAATGGTAAATTAAGATCAAGGGCTAATAGGTTTCACAGTCAGAATTTAAGTCATGAAATCAATTTGGTCAAGCAGCATGAAAACATAATTATTCTCAAACGATTATTGAAAATAATTAAAACAAAACATCACTGTATCTCAACTGCTATGTTGGCTGTATCTTTAAAGTATTTGGAAGATAACCAATTGATTAGGGTAAATTTAAATACTTATGATTCGTTTAAAATTATTTACAATGAGCAAGGCGCATCATTTTCCAAATTTATTGATGATTGGTTTGATTTAACTGATAAACCAACTGTTTATGAATTTTGTAAGGAGTTGAAAAAAATTGAATTCCCTAAGAATGAAACTGATTTTTTAGGTGCCATCTATGAATCTTTGAGGAATACTGGCGAGAAATCAAAATTTGGAGCCTATTTCACCCCTTCATGCCTTGTAGAAGATATTAACATTTCACAAGAATCGTCAGTACTCGATCCTTGTGGCGGAACTGGAACTATTTTATTAAGTATTCTGGATAAAAATCACCCACCAAATAAAATAACGATTCGTGATATTGATGCTTTAGCTTTAAGAATTGCTCGCATTAATTTTGCTGTTTTTTTTAGAAGTCTTGAAAATTTCGTAAATATTGAATTGTTAGATGCTTTAGAATGGCAGGACAGCAAGGAATTCGATCTAATTATTACCAATCCCCCATGGGGTGCCTTGAGTAAGGTTGATAATGATCTGGAAAAGGAAAAAAAATCAGATTCAAAGCTTAGTAACAGTTTTGCAATTATTGTAAATCAGGCATTAAAAAAATCCAGTGAATCTTCCAAAATGATTTTTATTCTTCCTGAATCTTTTTTGTTTGTAGATGCTTACTCAACTTTACGGAAATTTATTTTTGAGAGTAGTACAGAGAAGGAAATCATACATTTTGGCAATGCTTTCAAGGGTGTTCTATCCAAAGTAATTCGTCTTCAAATAGATTTTTCAAAGAAGAATAATACGGAAGTAAAATTAAACCATGAAAAAGTAGTATTGCCCCTGAGTTTATTGAAAATCAATAATTATCGGCCACCACTATTGAATAATTCTGACGAGTTAAACTGTCTGATTGGTATTTTTAAAAGGCCATTTTTTACCTTGAAGGGTAGATGCAAATTTGGTTTAGGTATTGTAACGGGCAACAATAAAGTCCACTTAAGCAATGCTGAAGGTATGAAATCAGAAGCTATTTTTACCGGCAAAGAATTAAAACCATTTGTATTTAGAAAAAACTCAAATTACATAAGGTTTATCCCTTCCGAACTGCAACAGACTGTAAAAGAAAATCTATATAGGTCGGATAAGATTTGTTATAAATTCATTTCAAACAAATTTGTGATGGCAGCGGATTTTGATTCGAGATTGATTCTAAACAGCATAAATTTTTTTATACCGGATAATAATTTTTCAATCAAAGGACTCGTAGCCTTTTTTAATGCACCAATAGTGAGTTTTATTTTTCAAAAATTATTTGGCTCTATCAAAGTTCTCAGAAATCATATTGAGAATTTTCCAATTCCAGATTCCTACTTTCTGTATGAAAAAAGTTTAGAAGGGATATATGATAAAGCAGTAGAGGGGCTTGAATACAAAGATGAACTTGAACGTTTGTGTTTGGAAATATACGGATTGAATTAAAAATATTTATTTCTCTAATGCTGCTTGATAATTATTTTATCGATTCTGGCACCGTCCAAATCCACAATTTCAAATTCAAATTCTCGCCATTTAATTTTTTCTCCCTCAGAGGGTATCCGTTGAAGAATTTCTAAAATTAAACCACTGATGGTGTTAAATTCGTAATTAGTAACCAGATCCTCCATCTCAAAATAAAGCAGAAAATCATGAAAAGGATACTGCCCGTCAATCAGATAAGATCCATCCTCTCTTTCTTCCAGAGCATGTTCATCTTTGTACAGCTCAGAGGCATTTCCAACCAAGGCTTCCAAAACATCATTAAGAGTAATAATTCCTTTGGTGATGCCGTACTCATCAGAAATTAGACCATAATGGACTCCTTTTTCCTTGAAGAGTTGAAGTGCTTTGTAAACAGAAGTGTTTTCAGATAAAAATTGAGGCTCTTTCAGGAAATTTGATAATCTAAAATCCTCGTCAGAAAGATGTGCAAATAAATCTTTTAAAAGCACTACACCTTTGATATTGTCAAGGTTATCGTCATAAACTGGATAAGTAGAATGAAGTTCCTTTGCTACAACTTTTCTAATATTTTCAGGGCTTTCATTGATTTCAATGAATACTACATCAGCTCTGTTTGTCATTAGAGAAACAACCTTTCTGTCGCCCAAAACAAAAACTCTTTCGACTATATCTTGTTCAATTTCTTGTACGGCGCCTCCTTCTGTTCCTTCCTGTATAATGGCTTTAATTTCTTCTTCGGTTACTTTACTTTCATCAGAAGGTTTGATGGCCAATAATCTCACTATTAAATCTCCCGTTTTGGTTAACAACCATACAAAAGGCATTGTTAGTATGGATAACATATTCATCGGCCTGGCCATCATTTTTGCTATGGATTCAGGATTCGATAATCCAATTCTTTTGGGAACCAATTCTCCAAGAACAAGAGAGAAAAACGTTAAAATGATCACGACAATAGCAACGGCAATACTGTGTTCGAAGGGATGGAAAAAAGGATATTTTTCAATAAAATCCTGAACATCATTTGTGATTTTTTCGCCACTGAAAATACCCGTCAAAATACCAATTAAGGTAATGCCTATTTGAACAGTGGATAAAAAACGATTAGGGGTGTTGGCAATTTCTAAAGCAGCTTTTGCAGAGACACTGCCACGCTTAGCCTGCATTTCCAGTCTGGACTTTCTGGCAGAAACAATAGCAATTTCTGACATAGAGAAAATGCCATTAAGTAGAATGAGTAAAAAAATGATGAGGATTTCCATGATATTAACTTTGCAGATCGGTACAAAGATAATTAACAATTATAAGCTGTAGCGTATTTTCAGCTACAGA
>JBILRD010000407.1:0-2654 GCA_044372845.1 Saprospira sp.
TGGAATTAAAAAAGACAGATTCAACAGATAATCGCCCAATCCCCAGTAGTTATTTTCAATTGTCAGCAAGATTCCAATTACAAAAATAGTATTGGCAGGAGTACTCAAACCAATAAAATGTTCAGATTGTCTTTTGTCAGTATTAAACTTAGCCAGCCTAAAAACGGAGAACATTGTGACTATAAATCCCAAAGCTCCAATCCAGCTGCTTGAATCATTCCAGCTCAGGCTGTCAATACCAAGCGATTTATTGATTAAATAATAAAAAATTGTTCCCGGTACAACGCCAAAAGAAATCACATCGGCCAAAGAGTCCAACTCCTTGCCTATTTCAGAATGTTGTTTCAGTAACCTGGCTACCAATCCATCCGCAAAATCCGCTACAAAACAAAAGCTTATAATATAGGGCAGCCATAGTACCTGACCGGTCAATATACTGATGATGGCAAGACAACCTCCAAAGGCATTGCTAACAGTAATAATATTTGGAATTGTAAATAACATGCTGTAAAAATAGGATTTTTTATCTTGCTTTCACCACCTTATCGTTTAAAAAAGATAAGTTGATTATGTTCATTACAATCGCCTTTCAAAAACAAAAAAATATTAAATTAGCCGAATATTAGCTCATTATCTTTTTGATTCCCATATGTCAATAATTAAATCGAATATAAGAATCGGACTCTCACAATACGAAGAGAACAAGGTCAAAATGTCTGAACTGATCGATCAGCTCCAGAAAAATCTCGCCAAGAGCAGATATCAGGGTAAGGAAAAGCATATCGAAAAAGCAAAAAAAGCCGGTAAGATGACTGCCAGAGAAAGGGTGGAACTTTTACTGGATCAGGATTCCTTTTTTTTGGAGCTACTTCCTCTTATTGGGTTGGATGGAGATGGATTCGGACCTGGCGGGACTACCGTTTCGGGCATCGGATTGGTTGAGGGCAGGCTTTGCATGATCAATGCGAATGTGGGAACCAATAAAGGTGGTGCCATCGACAAGGCCACTTTGCAAAAGACCACCAGAATCAGTGAGATTGCTGCAGAGAACGGTCTGCCGGTTATCAATCTGGTAGAATCATCGGGTGCCAATCTTCCGGAACAGGAGCAAATATTTAATTACGGTGGCGTGATTTTCAGAGAGATCACCCGACGTTCCAAAAAAGGATTGACCACCATTTCAGTCGTTTTTGGAAATAGTACTGCCGGAGGAGCCTATGTTCCAGGAGTGTCAGATTATTCGATTTTTGTAAAAGGCAATGCCAAGGTCTTTTTAGCTGGTCCTCCTTTGGTAAAAATGGCGACCAATGAAGTCGTGGATGAAGAAAGTCTGGGCGGAGCAGAAATGCATAGCCGGGTTTCCGGAGTTTCAGATTATCTGGCTGAGGACGAATACCATGCGTTGCGTCTGGCCAGGGAGATTATGAGAACTCTGCCGAATTCAAAAAATCATTTTATTCCTGAGGAGCCCATTGCCAAACCACTGTATTCAGAGGAAGAAATACTGAGTATTGTACCGGCTGATATCCGCAAGCCATTTGACTCGAGGGAGCTGATTGCTAGAATAGTAGATGGTTCTGAATTTTCGGAGTTCAAACCGGAATACGGATCAACGCTGGTTTGTGGTTTTGCCAAAATAGAGGGTTATCCAATCGGAATAATAGCCAATAATGGCGTTTTGTTTTCTGAAGCCGCCAATAAAGGAACGCATTTTATTCAACTTTGTAATCGTCAGAATATTCCGCTTTTGTTTTTGCAAAATACTACCGGATTTATGGTAGGTTCTGCCTATGAAAGAGAGGGTATCATCAAACACGGTGCAAAACTCATCAATGCGGTATCGAATTCTGAGGTTCCAACGATTACAATCATGATTGGAGCATCCTATGGTGCCGGAAATTATGCGATGAACGGAAGAGCCTATCAGCCAAGATTCCTTTTTTCTTATCCCAATTCTCAAATAGCTGTAATGGGTCCCGAGCAGTTATCAGGAGTGATGACGATGATCCAGCGTCAGGCAGCAGAGCAGGCCGGCATTCCTTTTGACGAGGAAAATGCTGCACAAATCAATGAGTACATGATGCAACAGGTCAGAGCCAATTCCTCGGCATGGTATGCCAGTGGGCAGGGTTGGGACGATGGCATCATCGATCCTAGGGATACAAGAACTGTCCTAGCCATCTGTCTGGCAGTTGTCAATAGTCAGGAAATCAAAGGGGCTGATAGCTTTGGAATTTTTAGGATGTAGGGATTTATCAATATTAATAAATAAAACCCCATCAAGACTTGACTCGATGGGGTTTACTATTATAATTTAATCTATAACTATACAGTCATAGACCATGATTCACAGCAGAATTCCAGTTCTTCGATAGCTACTTCCGTATCTGCTTCAGCGTCGAATCCGGTTGGTGTAAACTTGGTAACGAATGCATTCTCCAATGTCCAGGTAAATACCACTGTATTGGACTCATCCATCAAGGAGATAATAACAGTACGACGGTTGGAATGCTGGTGATCCAAAGCCAATTCCTTGTACCATTCGTACATATTGGCATCGCCGGTGAACATACCTTTCTTCAAAGTGATATTGGAATAGGACATCAAACCCGGACGTTTGGTTTTGAAGAAATTCGGAGAATTACCAGCACGGT
>JBILRD010000408.1:0-2650 GCA_044372845.1 Saprospira sp.
CTCCAAAATCATTTCCTCCTATTTAGATCATCTGAACATCGATAGTCAGTGGTTGGATGTCAGAGATTGTATTTTAACCGATAACAACTACCGAGATGCTGGTATTTTGTGGGAGGAAACAGAAAGAAAAATCAGTAAGACAGTTCCAGATCTGATGAATAAAGGAGTTGTTGTGACTCAGGGTTTTATTGGAATTACCAGCGAAAACTTTACGACAACCTTAGGCAGAGAGGGATCTGATTATTCAGCGGCTATCTTTTCTTATTGTCTGAATGCTGATTCCATGACTATCTGGAAGGATGTTGATGGTGTACTAAATGCGGATCCAAGAATTTTTTCCAAGGCTAGCTTACTGGATAAAATCTCTTACCAAGAAGCTATAGAAATGACTTATTATGGAGCTCAGGTGATCCATCCCAAAACCTTGAGACCGCTACAAAACAAAAATATCCCACTCTTTGTCAAATCATTTATACATCCTGATCAAAAAGGAACAATTGTAAGTACGGAGGAAAATTTACAATATCCACCCGTCTTTGTAGTCAAGCCCAATCAGGTTTTGCTAAAGATCAGTTCTAAATCTTTTCATTTTATAGATGAAATACGATTTGCCAATTTATTTGAAGCCTTTGCAAAAATCAAAATCAAAGTCAACATGACTCAAAATACAGCTTTGGCATTTTCTGTAGCTGTTAACTTTGATGAAAGCAGAATAGCTGAATTGAACAATTATCTTTCCAATGAGTATGATGTCGAAATGATCGGACAATTAAAACTATTAACCATAAGACATGGTAATGAAGAGATTGTACAGAAAATCAGCGATGGCAAAACAATTTATCTGGAAGAAAAAATAAAAGGTAATGTTCAATTGTTGATGAAAGAAAATGAAATCTTAGAATAATGTGGAATCTCCCCTACTTTGTTTTTTTACTATGCATTTTTGAATCGCTACAGGCTCAAAAGCCTCAACTTTATCAGGGTTATCTGGCAGGGAAACCGATTTATGCAGTATTGGATCTTGGAAATAACCATGAAATCAACGGTTATATACTTGATGCACAGGAATTTTCAAAGATTAAAATCTTTGGAAAATTAGAGGTCGGGAAAGAAATTTATACCCTTTATCCAGAAAAAAAGTCTGTACTATTCGATGCTATCAGTTTGATTTTGAATAGAAACAATAATATGTTGAAAGGGCATTATTATCAAAAGTCGAATACAGGATTTTTGGAATTTCGACCTATCAATGAGAATTTAGATTTTGACAGATCCCGTGAGTTTCTATATTTCAACGAAATGTACTCAATCGTCAATAAAACATTGAATATAAGTACAAAAACCAGCGTTTTTGAATTGGATCCAAATACTGGCAATTACTATTTAAAAGATGATCAAGCATTCCTTTTTGAATCAAAAAAAATAGAACTGTCAGAAGGGAAATTTGTTTTTGAGGAACAGATCAATGAGCAGGAAATTTTAAGATACCATTTTAAGCTGATTTCCATTTATCCTTTGAATGCTTATCTCGTGACTATTGAAAAAATTAAGTCTAACCCTGTTAATCAATCAGTAGAACACGCTGTTTTTATGACGGTATATGAAAAAGAAGAAGATTTTGGATTCGGACCGGGTAGTTGGAGAAACATCAGCAACACTAAATTTTCAGAAGATTTAAAAAATAAAATCAGTGAAAAAATTCCTTTTGGACAATTTTCAGTGAATGAAAAATGTCTTCAAATGGACTTCAAAGAGTCATTAGAGTTGAGGCTGCAACACAGCAAGATTCAGCTGAATTTCAACAGAGAGCAAAGTCCAAATATCCCTAACCAGCTCCAGCTAAATTTTATCAGGAACACAGAATATGTTCTGGAATAGCTATTTCACATTTTTAATAAAATCGATGACCCCTTTCATGTAAAAATCCTGTTCATCCCACATCGACAAGTGACTGCCGTTGGCACAATACAAATAGCTTCCATTTTTGACCAGCTTGCTCATTTCCTCCATTTCCTTTGGATTCATAGTATCATATTTGGCGCCGATCATCAAAGTAGGCACTATAATTTCTTTCAATCTGTTCCAAACTGACCAGTGTTTTAAGATTCCTCCCGGAACAAATTCGCTGGGTCCCTGCATGAATTCATAGACATGGGCATTGACATGTTTAAAACTTCTCAAGACAGGTTCCGGCCATTCAACTGATGGCAGTCGGAGAATATGTTGGGTGTAATATTCCTCAAAGACCAGATCCTGGTATTTTTTATTGTGATAGTCATTTCTTTTTTCATAGAATTCCAGCGAATCAATCAGACTTTTTCTCATTGATTGACGCAATTTAGCATTATAAGCTTCGTACTTGTCAAAATCGGCAGTCATATTACTAATGATCAATCCTTTTAGATTTTGCTGGTATTTCAAAGCATATTCCATCGCCAGGATGCCGCCCCATGAATTGCCGAGGATGAAAAAATTATCCTTGTTTAATCCAAGCGCTAGCCTCACCTGCTCTACTTCTTCTACAAACCTTTCCAGTGTCCAAAGGCTGTCATTGTCCGGTTGATCAGAACGGTAAGAACCCAACTGGTCATAATGGTAAAATTCGATGCCTTCTTTTGGGAAAAAGCTTTCAAAACATTCCATATATTCA
>JBILRD010000411.1:0-2628 GCA_044372845.1 Saprospira sp.
CCATCAATGCATTACCTATAGATTTTAAAACGATTATATTGCTGAGTGATATTGAAGAATTCAGCTATGAAGAAATTGCCAAAATCATTGATATTCCAATAGGAACGGTTAGGTCAAGATTGCACAGAGCCAGAAATTTACTCAAGGAAAAACTGAAAAAATATGCCGAATCATTGGGATATCAGGACATAAGAGCTATGAAGAGTAAAAAAAGAAAAGAATAAGCTTAATTTTGACCTTGAATCAATCATTTTTAGGGAATTTACCATTCACCAACTACCAAATATGAAAATAGAACATATAGGCATCGCTGTTAAAAATCTTGAAAGCAGCAACGAACTTTTTTCAAAATTATTCGGTCAGTCGCCTTACAAAGTAGAGACAGTGGAAACTGAAGGAGTTTCTACTTCCTTTTTTATGTGTGGCTCATCCAAGGTAGAATTATTGGAAGCGACAAATCCTGATAGTGCTATCGCCAAGTTTATCGAGAAAAAAGGGGAGGGTATTCACCATATTGCTTTTGAGGTAGAAGATATCCATGCTGAAATGAAAAGATTAGAAGCCGAAGGTTTTCAACTATTGAATTCCGAACCAAAAAGAGGCGCTGACAATAAGCTCATCTGTTTTCTTCATCCAAAAGGTACCAATTCTGTATTGGTAGAGCTTTGTCAGTCAATAAAATAAACCTGAACAGGAATTAGAATGCCTGATAATATTCCATTGCTATATTACTTTGTTGCTGTTTCTGCCAGTTTGATCGCAGGAATTATCAACACCTTGGCCGGAAATGGTTCCTCCCTGACTTTGGCTGTTCTAATGCATTTGATTGGAATACCGGCGAAAGAGGCGAATGCGACCATCCGGGTAGGAGTTTTTGCTACCTCTATCTCCGCTTTACCAACTTTTTTGAAAAATGGCAATGTTCATGTCAAAAGAGATATTCTGGTGGTGATCTCGATGACCCTTGGAGCGATATTGGGAATCTTTCTTGTTTTGTGGATCGACAATCAAACTTTTAAGGAAATTTTCAAATACCTTTTTGTGGTGATGCTGTTCCTGTCCTTTGTCAATACAAAAAGCTGGTTCAAAAAAACGGAAGAACAGAGACGCTTACCAGCTTATATTATCATTCCGCTCTATTTTCTTTTGGGATTGTATGGAGGTTTTGTCCAAATGGGACTGGGAGTATTTTTTATTTTCGTGACGGTCCTTGGAGCCAGATACAACATCATCGATGCCGGAGCTTTAAGAACCTTTTGTGTTTCTTTATACACTCCGATAGCAATAATAATTTTTGCCCTTTCGGGATTGATCCATTGGCAATTTGCCGCCATCATGGCGATAGGCGAGGGAACAGGCGGTTATCTGGGCGCTCGTTTTGCAACCACCAATCCCAAGGCTGGAATTTGGGCACATCGTTTATTGATAGTGGTACTGGTAGTGGCTATAATTACTTCCTTCTGGCCAAAATAAGCTGTCTAATTTTCATCATTATAATACAACTTGTAGTAGTACATCCCTTTTTCATCGTCAAAACCTTTTTCGACTAATCCTTCTTTTTGAGCTTTTGCTGAATTGATTTTAATTTCAATATGACTGTCTAATTGAATAATCTTTTTGAAACTTTTTTCAGCTTTTTTGACCACCGGAGCCGCGATAAAAAAACTCTCCTCCTCGGGTAACAAACCTTCTTTCTCTTTGAAATCATTTTTGTATTCCTGAAAACTTTCTCTTTTTTGAACGTTTTCTTCGAATAACTCTTCTGCCAACTCTTCAAAGTTGAATTCTTCGGCGGAGTTGAAATATTCAATCGTTTTGTTTAGAAAGTTAATCTGCTCTTGTTTTTCCTCTTTTTCAAAATGCGTTTTGCCAAATTCTTTACAAAGATTCAAATAGGCTTTAGTGTAAAAATTATTATCATGAATTTGAGTCAACATCAAAAACTCATCTCGCCAATATTTTGCATCTGTACTTTTCATATCCACACTGATCACTCTAAATCCTTCTTCTCTTTGTGTGTTGAAAACCAGGCAACCCTTATCTAAGTTTTCGATATTGGTTCCTTCATCAAAAATAAGGGACCAGTTACTTTCCTCGTCTAAGTTCAACTTTAGAAATCTGTTTTTGGTTTCTACTTTGAAAATTCCTATAGCATCCAACATTTCATCTTCTACAACAATGCCCTCAAAATAGGCGACATAAAGCTCCCCATCATTGATTTTTGAGTGGCTGGAGCATTCATAAAGGTATTTCAACAGATGGATAGACTCCTCAAAAAAGACGTCTGCTTCATCGGGATTGTCAAAAATTTGAGAACAATAATTATAAGCTTCATTCAGGGAAAGGTCTGTAGTATGTCCAAACTGATAGATGGATTCAAATTTGAAATGACTTATCAGGTATTCGTGAATTTCTCTTTTAAGATCCGGGTCTGCAAAATTTAAAAGACTTCGAGAAGGAAAAATTCCTTCATCTTTGGATTTGTTTCCCATTCTGTGTAAAGCCAGATATTTCAGATTGCTATCGGTAAAGAAAACTTGATAAGACATTTTTATTGCTATTGGTTGTTTCAAATATAGCTTGCAAAAATAACATATTTTAAAGTCTGAATTATATAAAATTTAAAAA
>JBILRD010000412.1:0-2626 GCA_044372845.1 Saprospira sp.
TTGCCGCTAGTATTGAAAAAATAAATCTGTTGGCAATACTATCAGTTGCAATTTGACTGCAATACGCTACCAAACAACCATTTATCATTGGTATTATTATAGCAAAAAGGCTCACATAGAGGCCATATTTCCTGAATGCAGAAAATCTTCTCATGGTCAAAATGCCCATTTCTAATAGGAATATGGCAAGAAATCCCTTGAAAATATCAGTAGTAAAGGGCTTGATACCTTCAGCCTGTTTCGAGTCGGCAATAATTCCAATGACCAAACTCCCAACAATCATGAGTAAGCTCCCGTTTGTAAAGGAATGTTTGATGATTTTAATTAGATTGAATTTATTTTCAGATATTCTCTCTTTGTCGAAAATATTTAGCAACAACAAAGCTACAATGATCGCAGGGAATTCCATCAATGCCATAACAGCCACCATATGGCCTCCTGAAACCATTTTTTGGATTTCAAGAAAAGAAACTGCTGCTACAAATGTAACCGCACTAACCGAACCATAGGAGGCTGCTACAGCTGCTGCATCACTAATACTTAATTTATTTTTCAGAATAAAAAAACTGTACAAAGGAATAGTTGAAGCCACAAGAAATCCAAAAAGAAGAGAAAGTATTACTTCGGTTGTAAACCCACCATGTGCCAATTCCTGACCTCCCTTAAATCCGATTGAAAATAGAAGATATAAGGAAATAAATTTACTACTGGATTCGGGAATTTCGAGGTCACTTTTGATTCTTACCGCAACGATTCCGAGTATAAAGAAAAGTAAGGTTGGATTTGTCAGATTGCTAAACAGTATTTCAATATTCATTTTATAAAATCCAGATTTGTAATTGATTAGGCTAAAAATTGATTATGGATTGCAAAAGTGACAATACATTGGGTCTTCAGTTGATTTTCCCTTTGGAAATTTTGTCTCAGATGTATGACTACAATTCAGACATTGATATATATGGCTCAATACTGATTCTGTAGGAGAATAGCAAAGACTACAAGGAAGACCTCTGATAGCCTCGCTTATATCAAAACCTGGAAATTCACATTTTGGGCATTTGGAGTTAATTTTAGAAATTAGTTTTGTAACTGCCTTCTCAATAACTTTCATTCTACTGGGATTACTCATGGCTCTCATGTCAGTTTCGACATAGACGCTTCCAAATTCCTTTAGAATTTCATAAAATCTTGTGCTCAATGTTGACCAATCTAAAATATCTTTGACGATTACGTTTTTACCTTCTTTTTTATCGCGAAGAATTAGTCCATGAGAGGGGAATAATACTTTTTCAGCAAAATCACGCAATTCATATTCAGAGGAAATCTCTTTTGCATAAAAATTTGTATCTGTTGAGATTTCGCTGGAAACAATTTCAAGATTATTTTTCCTGTCTATGAATATAATGATTTCAATATTAGAATTTATGAAAAAATACTCCGGGTGTGGCCCAAAGGAACCTTCACTGGCAATTCCAATATCAAAATTGTATTGATTCATGGCTTGCAGACATTTTTTTCTGACAGTAGTGAGAGGGTCATCCTTTCTTTCAATCTCACCTGTAAAAGTTCCCAGCAGGTCAGTGTCATAGTCAGTTGGGACAAAGCAATTGACCCCTAGATTTTTCTCAATCAAAGGTTGTATAATTTGCTCCTTTTTATGTTTGGTGGCAATAATAGCTTCTCGTTTATTGAACATTTTCAAAATCATAATTTATTTTTCAATTTCTTTCATTAGACCAGAATCTGCAAAAAGCTTTTTGGCTATCAGTAATAAAATAATAGCACTTGATTTGGATATTTCAGATGAGAGCATTGAATCATAGCTAAATGAAAGTGAAAAAAGTACCAGCGCAATCATTAAAAAAAACAAAATGAAATAGTCCGTCGGTCTGTTTCATTATATTATCCTTAGTAAAACAGCTAACTTTTTTTCTTCCATTTTGCTTGGCAAATTCAAAAGCATATCTGATTATTTTTTCGCAACCAGGTCTGCTGATCAATTTTAAGCATTGTACCACTTCATCTGTTTGTTGGTGTTCAATGCCTGCATAAAGATCCTCCTCGTTTTCCCTGACAATCACAATATCCATCTCTGGATGTTTGGTTTGTACAAAAGGACTTAAGCTCTGGCATGGTCTGATGTTAGCGTACAAGCCCAGAAATTTTCTGATGGATACATTCAGACTTTTATAACCGCCCCCTTGAGGAGTAGTAATAGGTGATTTTAGAATAATTTTATTTTCTCTGATGGTTTTCCAGGACTCTTTGTCGATTCCCGAATTGTTTCCGCTTAAATAAACACGCTCTCCAATCTCAATTTCATCAATCTCTATCTTTGCTCCGGCCGCATGTATAATTGATAAAGTAGCCTCCATGATTTCAGGACCTATTCCATCTCCTTTAGCAATTGTTATTTTGCTCATGATTGTTAATAGTTATAATTTTAAAACAAAATTAAGCAGACCTTGTTATAAATTATATTTAACTTTAATATAAAATGCATAAGTAATATTTATGAACTACAGTATCGGGCAATTAAAAATTTACCTAAAAATTATTCAGACAAATAGCATTACAAAAACAGCGGAGGAGTTACATTTAACACAACCGGCTGTTTCTATTCAGT
>JBILRD010000413.1:0-2622 GCA_044372845.1 Saprospira sp.
TTGATGTTTTGAAGCTTCTTTTGAAAGTAGATTCAATCTCTCCTTTAATTCCTGCTCCATTTTGAACAAGCCATCGCTGTGAAATAATTGAGGAGACAGATTGATTTCTAAATTAAACTGAGCTAGTTCCGTTGTTAACCAATCCGGATGGAAGTTCTCTAGGATTTCCATGGCTTTGTTTTCAGGCTTGTAATACTTATTGATCAAGCATAATTCCTGCTCTGCACCAATTCTTTTTACATCTGATTCTATCCAGTCATTTTGAAGCATATACTCCAAAGCCCTGACATCTCTGAGTAATTGTCTTACAAAATTTTGCATTTGTTCTTTCGAACTGCTGGAAGCTAAATGTACTCGTTCTTCACCCATGGATTTTTGGTATAGGATTTAATTTTATCAATAAAAATAATAGAAAATCGTTTTATTGATAATAATGTAGACAATTAAGTTCAACTCTGATTAACATTTTATAAATTCGTGAGCTTATATAAAGGTATTATTGTTTATAGAATCGAAAAATATGTTTCGCAAAATCATCCTTTTTTCATCTTTAGTCATTTTACTCTTCAATAGTTGCCGGAGCAATAAAGATCGAGTTGAAATTCCATTTATGACTTATATAGAAATTCCTGCCGGGCTAAATGGTTTTCTAACCTATCATTTTCCTGCCAGGGTTGCCACTCTTGGTCAGATTCCTAATAACCTCCTCGAAGCCAGGCCAGCCAGGATGCGAGCGTTCTTAGAGACAGGGGAAGGTAATTGGAACTTTGTCAGAAGAGCCTACATGGATGCCATGACAGATAACGGCAGAGTGGAGATGGGCTATAATCTGGATGTTTTATTAAATTCATCCTCATCTCTGGACTTATACCCATCTATCGCGAACCTAAAAGATCATATTGACAGAGATTCATTTGATATTGAATTCAAAATTGATTTAAGGTCTAATACCACTTTGACCAGCAGAGTTAGAATTGAGTTCACCTTGCAAGCTACATTAGATCAATAGAATAGTATTATGGAATTGAATTATAAAAGTTTTGGACAAGGACATCCCGTTATTATCATGCATGGCATGTTCGGCATGTTGGATAACTGGCAGCTCATCGCTAAAAAATTATCAGAAGATTATTTGGTTTACCTTGTCGACTTGAGAAATCATGGCAGATCGCCCCATAGCACTGAGTTTGGATATGATGTCATGGCGGATGATTTACTGGAATTTATGCAGAACAACTGGTTGCACCATGCTTATATTATTGGACACTCCATGGGTGGCAAGGTCGCTATGAAGTTTGCGCTGGATAATCCTGATATGGTGGATAAGTTGATAGTAGTTGACATTGCACCAAAGGCTTATAAAGGCAATCATGAACCCATCATTGATGCTTTAATGGGGTTGGATCTAAGTAAAATAAACTCACGAACAGAAGCAGAGGCCTATCTCAGAACAAAAATTGAAGAGGAATCTACCGTTCAATTTATATTAAAAAATTTGAGCAGAGAGAAAGACGGTAGCTATAATTGGAAGATGAATCTACCAGTCATTGTAAAGCATTACAGAGAAATTTTAGGTCATAAAGAGACGGATGAACAATACGAAGGACCAACCCTTTTCGTAAAAGGAGAACAATCAAGCTATATCTTGACGGAGGAATTTCCTGATTATTTACATAATTTCCCGAATGCCAAATTGTCTGTTGTTCCGAATGCCGGACATTGGGTTCATGCTGAAAATCCTGAGGAATTCAGCAGACAAGTCTTTGATTTTCTGAGAAATTGAGTATATTTTTCAAAATTCCTTGCTTAATTATTGAATTTGGTAAGAGATTTGAAAATAAATTTCCCAGATGTTTACTCACTTTAAATATGACAATATGATCTTCAGGATAATATTTTTGTTTGCTTTGGCCATTTCAGGTTTATCTTCAACCGGCATTTTTGCACAAAATTCTCAGGAATATACCGATCACAAACCTGAATATACCAAGTGGCAGGAAGGATATATTTTGGATAAAATTGATTATACCTCCAGCAGTACCATTTTATATTTTCGTTTTGTATTCAGAAGCGGAATGGGTGTCAGTGCTATATTCTATCCTCCGGGAGGAGAATCACCCTGGTATTTAAAAGGTAAAAGCGGAAAAAATTATTATTTAAAAACCATTAAAAATATCCGAAGAAACAGTGAGTTATTAGTTTCTAACTTGACTAAAACCCTGGAATTTCCCTCATTGAATGGGTTTGGTTACACTGTTTTTAGTTGCGAGGTACATTTTGACAGGTTACCCAACACAGAAAAAGCCGTAGATTTAATAGAAGGGGTTGGCTTTGAAAGAGATCCGAATCATTTCAACTGTTTCAATATCAAACTAAAAACTTCCGAGGATAAAGACTTGGGTGAAATCAAAGACAGTGAAAATAATGTCCAAAAATTTGAAAACAAATTCGGCATTGTCAATCAAAATCCAAAACCTACTCCAAAGGTTGAACCTAGAACGGATAATCCAAAGGACATTGTTAGCAATACACCACCAAAAAAGGAAGAGATTAAACCTGAGGTAAAAAAAACTAGTCCTAAGCCTGATCCCAATAACCCCTACCCTAGTCCCAGGCTTAGAT
>JBILRD010000414.1:0-2621 GCA_044372845.1 Saprospira sp.
ATCTTATATGAATATTTTGCACTTCCTTCAAATCATGCATATCATACTGTTTTATCAAATAATCTTGAAATTGATCCAAATCAGTTTGATAGGATAGACAGGTATGAGCTGAATATCTTTTCTCATATTGAAGATAGTTGATAAAGCTTGAAATCATGAAGTAGTAGAAATTAGCCTGAATAAGAGTAATTCTAAATTGAATTTCTATAAAAATAAAAAAATGAACTTGATAAAAGTTTAAATTTCCTCTAAAAACTCAAAAAAATCGCCAAACTCTTCAAAAATGACGACATTATCTGTTGAGATAACAGGCTTGAGAAGGGTACCGGTAATAGACAGGATTTGAAGATGTTCGTACTCCCTACTCAACTTATAAATAAAATCTTGTGGATTGCTTTTTGGCTGATTGTCAGATATAGAAGTAAACAGACAGTTAGGCTGAAAAATGTCTACAGCTATAGAAATGTCTTTGAGAGAAATTCCAGACCCAAGGTACATAGTTTGACATCCTTGATATCTGAAAAGAAAATTTACCACATTTAGTAAAACCTCGTTGTCGTTGCTTTGAGGTTCAAAAATAAGTACTCTTGGCTTGTACAAAGCTTCTTGAGCATCAATTTCAGGTAATTTATCTAGATTATTGGCTATTTTATGTTTGATAAGATGATTGATAAACTGTTCATGAACAGTACTGATAGAACCTGTCAGCCACAACAAACTTAACTTTTCCAAAAACGGCACTAATAAGCTGCTAAGGGTATGAAAAAATCCATCCTTTGCAATGGAAGAATCAATTATCTGATGGAATTTCAACTCATTCAATTCAATCATTGCCATAGTTAAGGCATGTTGCTGATTAGTATATTCCAAGTTATCACTTGAAATAGAACTTACTTTTTTCCCAACTTCCTCGCGAGACATCTTAGAAATTTTGGATATACGTATACCATTCTTATTCAGGAAGGCTACATTTAGAACAAACTGTAAATCATCATCTGTGTAAAAACGGATGTTGGTTACAGTTCTTTTAGGTTCTATTATACTGTAGCGCTGCTCCCAAATACGAATCGTATGAGCTTTGATACCCGATAACTTCTCTAAATCTCGTATTGAATAGCTTGCCAAGACTTTGTCAACTTTTATACAACCAATAAATTAGGAAAAAATATTCCTGCTCTAGTGTTTGATTGTTACCTAACAATAATAGTTTGACTATGTTTACAATGTTTTGTTAAAATTAATAATTGAAAAAAAATATAGACAAATCATTTTAGTTAAAATTTTAACCAAAGAAAAAATAATTGTACATAATACAATAATTAAAGAATTTTATTAACGAATTTTCTCGGTCCCTTTTTATAAAGTATTATTTTTGTAATCGTTAGATTCTGTATTCTACCCATAATTTTAAAACCCATCAACATGAAAGCTAAGTTCATCCTTTATTTCTTGCCATTTCTTTTGTTGGCTGTTTCTTGTCAAAAATCTTTGGACGGAGAATTAAAAGCCTATGAAGCCAATATTAAAAAACTGGATGCTTTGAGCTCCAAATATCCAAGTTTTAGAACAGCAGTAGAAACTGTTAAAAAAGATGCTGCGGCTCAATTCGAAACTGCAAAAAAACTAAGCGAAGAAAAATCAAAAATTGAAGGTATTTCAGCAGCCAATAAGATTGCAAAGCCAGTATTTGTAAATAATATTGATGAGATTGAAAAGTTACTCAGAAACCTTCCTAATAAATTTACAGAAGCTACCCAAAAAGCATTTGATGAAAACGATAAAGAAGCAGTTAAAATTGCGATCAGAACTTCTGAGGATGATATTTTTGATGCAAAAGCAAGATTGCAGAATGCCAGAATATCAAGTTCTAACGAAGCCAATTCGGTAACCAGTGAAATCATCTCTCTCTTGAAATCTGCTGATAGCAGGCTTGATAAAGTCATGGAAACTTCAGACTCCAAGCGTGACGATCGAAAAACTTCTGAAGCAAAAAAAGACAGTCAAAAGGCTGCTGATTCTAAACCAGTAAAATGCGGTCACTGCGGTAAGGTATGCGATCCCGGAACTAGCAGTTGTAAAAGTTGTGGCGCACCACTATCATAAAAAATAACTAAAATAATTTAAAGAAGCTCTCTTCATAATTTGAAGGGAGCTTTCTTATCTTAGAGCCCAGCTTAACTTCAAAATCATTCATCCGCTTGGACAAGTTTGAACTCACTCAATTTCTTTTTTCTGAAGCCAAAAAACTTGGCTTTTCAAATATTGCTGTGGCCAAAGCAGAGCAAATGGATGAGGAAGCAAAAAAATTAGAGCATTGGCTTAACAAAAATCACCAGGGTGAAATGCATTACATGGAGAATCATTTCGATAAAAGAATTGATCCCCGCAAACTGGTAGATGGTGCTAAGTCTGTCATTTCTCTTGCCTACAACTACTACACTGATAAAAAACAGGATGATAGTGAAGCCCCAAAATTTTCAACTTATGCTTTCGGAGAAGATTATCATCAGGTAATCAAAGAAAAATTAAAATCCCTTTTAGATAAAATTCGAGAAAAAACAGGAGATATAAATGGTCGATGTTTTGTTGATTCTGCTCCTGTTTTGGAAAGAGACTGGGCA
>JBILRD010000038.1:0-10166 GCA_044372845.1 Saprospira sp.
TTCTTGTCAGATGTTGTCAATCAAATCAAAATCAAAACAGATTTGGTCGTCAATGAGTGGTCCAACTACAAGAATAGTTTTATTGCCAATACCGGAGTGGCTACTGGTAGTTCTGTCAGCCTTTTGTTAAACCAGCTGAATCAAAATTATGAGTTATTCAAAAATAATAAATTAGGCACTCCAGTCGGCGCAAAAGTGAGCTACATTCCTTCTCCTGAAAAAGTTGAGGGATTTTACAGCGGATATTCGCTGGATTTTACATTGGCATCTTTGTATGGAATGCAGGAATTGTTTGAAGGGAAGAGTGGTTCCGGATTTGATGATTACCTTGCCTCAACTGGGGTTAAGAAAAACGGAGTCAACCTAGATCAGTTGATAATAAGCCAGTTTAACCTCATTTCGACATCCCTGGAAGCTTTCAAACCAGGTAATTTGTACGATGCTATCGTCAATAATTTCAATGATGCAAAAGTAGCTTTTGGTCATAGCCAAAATAATGTTGTTTACTTGAAAACTGATTTGGCGTCTGTACTTTGTGTAAGTATTACTTATGTTGATAATACAGATGACGGAGATTAAATATTGGTTTTTGTGTGTATTGTAATAGTTGGTTTTTAACCTTTTTAGTGCTATCTTGTTTTGTATTTTTTACTTATTATTCATTTCAAGATTAGCCTTATGAAAAAACTAATACTTACCCTTTTTATAGGAATTTATATTTTGAGTGATTTGTCAGCACAATTTCAAATAGGAAGCAGACAAATCACATTTACGGATGCGAGCAGATCCAACAGAAGCATCGCTGCTGAAATAAGATATCCGGCCCAGGTTGCAGGAGCCAATGCAGCTATCGCCAGTGGTCAGTTTCCAATCATTGTTTTTGGACATGGTTTTGTGATGACTTTTAGTGCTTATGATGTGGTTTGGCAAGCCTTGGTTCCAAGCGGATATATAGTAGTGTTACCAACCACAGAAGGGTCTCTTTCGCCATCTCATTCGAATTTTGGTCAGGATATTGCCTTTTTGGTGAATGCCATGAAGGCGGAGGGAAATAACGCATCTTCTCCATTCTACAATGCAGTTGGATCAACCTCAGCGGTTATGGGCCATTCGATGGGAGGTGGAGCTGCCTTTTTAGCTGCTTCTTATGATAGTACTTTTACAGCAATAGCAACCTTAGCGGCAGCGAATACAAACCCATCTTCCATTTCAGCAGCCAGATCTGTAAGAATCCCGGCATTAGTGATTGCAGGTGGAGATGATTGTGTGACGCCTCCTGCTGACCATCAGATACCGATGTATGATTCATTGGCATCTCTTTGTAAGACCTATGTATCTATTAATGGTGGAAGCCATTGCCAATTTGGAAGCAATAATTTTAACTGTAATTTTGGCGAAGGTACCTGCAATCCTGTCCCTGCCATCAGCAGAGCGGCGCAACAGGCTACAACTTTTTCGATTTTGAGACCATGGTTGGATTATCAATTGAAAAACTCGGCTTCAGCGGGACAACAATTCCAAAATTTGTTGCTTGCAGGTTCCGGCATTAGCTCCAATCAAAATTGTCCGATTGTCTCCTCCGTTGATAATAGTTTGGAAAATACCTTTGATTTCTATCCGAATCCTGCAAAAAGTCAGATTCGTATAAACTTACCAGAAGGGGAAAATTCTCTGAGAATTTTATCTTTGACAGGTATAGAATATTACCATTCAAAATCTATCAATTCCCAACAATTTGACCAGGATATTTCTGATTTAGCCGCAGGAATTTATATCATTGAGCTGATCAATAATGGAACTAGAATCAGTAAAAAATTGATAGTGGAATAGTATCAAATAAAAGATGATTATTGTAAATAGGCGTAGGATTTATATTCTTCGCCTATTTTTTAGCCCAGTTTTGAGCAATATTTTTTCATCAGATTTTTGGCATCTTCATCACCAGCATCAGCAGCTTTCTTCAAATCCTCACAAGCTGTTTTATCTTTGAGATTGATTTTTAAAACGGCTCTGAAATAATAATAATCTCTGTTGGTTGGATCAATTTCCATCGCTTTATTACATGAAACCATGGCTTGCTGATCTTTGTTCAGGGCTGAAAGTGCCAAGGCATGGGTGTAATAATATTTGGCATTTTTAGGATTCAGCTTGATGGCAGTCTCGCTCGATAAAAGTGTTTTATCATATTTTTTCATACTATAATAAATAGTAGCAATGCCATTATGGAAATCTGCATTTTTGGGCGATAATTCCAAGGCGTATTCAAAATCCATAATCGCACCGATAGTATCTCCCTGTGCAAGATGAATATCACCGATGATACCATGTAATAAGGCATTTTCAGGATCTAATTCCATGGCAAATCGAATGTCTGGAAGAGCTTTTTCAAAATCTTTCAGTTCATAATAAATCAATCCTCTGCCATGATAATATTTAGATTCATCTTCTTTTAGAGCAATTGCTTTGGAAAAATCAGACAATGCTTTTTCATGTTGATCAGTATCATAAAAGACTCTGGCTCTTTCATAGTAAAAATCTGAATTCAAGCTGTCAACTTTAATAGCTCTGTTATAAAGTGCTATAGCAGAATCAAAATGGCCGAAATTGTGTTCTGATTGGGCTTTGAAATAAAGTTCAAATGGATTATCCTCTTCTTTGGGAGTTAAATTATTACAACTGAAGATCAAAGTAATCAGAAGAAGGGTTATGACAGAAAAAATGATTTTCATGAAAGGGGTTTAATAGAGTTCTGCCGATACACTTTCAATGACCTTTTTCCAGTCCTCTTCTTTGTTGACATAATCCAATTCGTCAGAATTGATAATAAGTACTTTTCCGGCATCGTAATTGGATATCCATTCTTCATATCGTTCATTCAACAAGCCCAAATAATTTAGACTCATGCTGTTTTCATAAGCTCTGCCTCTTTTGTGAATATGCTTTACTAAGGTTGGAACGCTGGCTTTTAGGTAAATCAATAAGTCAGGAGCTTGAATTTGTGAATTCATTAAAGTAAACAGCTGAAAGAAATTCTGAAAGTCTCTAGCAGACATTAATCCCATATGATGCAGGTTGGGAGCAAAGATATAAGCATCTTCATACATGGATCTGTCCTGTATTACAGTTTTATCGCCTTGTTGAATTTTTAAAACCTGCGCATATCGGCTATTTAGAAAATAAACCTGAAGATTAAAAGACCATCTGCCCATATCATGGTAAAAATCCTCGAGATAGGGATTGTCATCCGTTGATTCAAAATTTACTTCCCAATCGAAATGCTTGCTGAGTTTATCACTCAGGGTAGTTTTTCCTGCACCAATATTACCAGAAATAACGATGTGCTTAGGCGATTTTTTCTGACTCATTTGATTTTTTTTATTTCGGCTAAAATAGATATTATTTCTTTTAATGCGGAATCTTATTTGTATTTTTATAGAACATAATTACATTTGAAATAATTTATAATTATCAATTAGAAATAAGTTCTATATGTCCGAAAATAATATTCTGATAGATATCCAAAACATCAAGAAAACCTATATCATGGGCGACCAGATGGTACATGCCCTAAGATCTGTCGATCTAAAGATTTACAAGGGAGACTATGTTGCCTTGATGGGGCCATCAGGTTCCGGAAAATCTACACTAATGAACATGATTGGTTGTTTGGATAGTCCAACAGAAGGCAAATACATCCTGAATGGAAAAGATGTGAGCGATATGTCTGATGACGAATTGGCGGAAATCAGGAATGTTGAAATAGGATTTGTTTTTCAGACCTTCAATCTCATTCCAAGACTCAGTGCTTTGGAAAATGTGGCGCTGCCCCTGATTTATGCCGGTTGGAGTAAGTCGAAAAGAATTGAAAGAGCCAAACATGTCTTGGAATCTGTAGGTCTTGGAGACAGAATGGAACACAAACCCAATGAATTATCAGGTGGACAGAGACAGAGGGTTGCTGTCGCCAGAGCATTGGTAAACAATCCTTCTTTGATTTTAGCAGATGAACCTACCGGAAATCTCGATTCCAAAACATCCATCGAAATCATGGCTTTATTCGAAGAAATTCACGCCAAGGGAAATACCATTGTGCTGGTAACACATGAACCTGACATAGCGAACCATACCCACCGAATTGTCAGATTAAAAGACGGTGTTGTAGAGTCAGATACTATCAACTCAAGTCCGGTTTCCGCTTTGTTAATTTGATATTTACTTAATCAATCAATTGATGAAAAAAATAAATTTTTCTGCAGAATATAGTTCCTATCCAGACGAACATGCACTCCTGCAAACAGATAAAATCTTATTGTTTGAAGCCAAAGAAGCTGTCAAAACTTCTTATTCGCCATATAGTAAATTTAAAGTTGGCTCGGCTCTTCTTTTGGAAAATGGTGCCATAGTAAGGGGAAGTAATCAGGAAAATGCTGCTTTTCCCGTAACGATATGTGCAGAAAGAAATGCTGTTTTTGCGGCTGCTGCTCAATTTCCCGGAGTGCCAATTTTGGCATTGGCCATCACTGTCGAAACTCAAAATAAAGCTTTGGATAAACCTGTTCCTCCTTGTGGCTCCTGCAGACAAGTCATGCTGGAGTATGAACTAAGGTTTCATCAAAATATCAGATTGATCATGCAAGGCGATAGCGGTGAAGTCATTGTAGCAGAAGCTGTTAAAGATATAATGCCTTTGATTTTTGATGGAAGTTATTTATAACATTACGTTGATATCATTTTCTAGTCTATAATTCAAATTAGCGCCTAAGATTATGTCAAAGAAAAAGAATCCTGCCCATTCAAAATCAGCTTCGGTAAAACCCTCTCATATTCCAAAGGAAAATCTGTCTAAAAGTTCCTCAAACAACCCATCAGATATATTGTCCAAATGGGGAGGATGGCTACTTTTTACCTTAGCCATTTTATTGTATTCCAATACTTTAAATCACCAATTTGCCTTTGATGATTCCATCGTCATTGTTGATAATAAATTTACTCAAAAAGGAATCGTTGGTATACCTGATCTGGCTACTCGTGATTTCTTCGAAGGGGTTTATGGTGAAGGTGAAATGGAATTGTCTGGAGGGCGTTTTAGACCACTTTCTCTGATTTGTTTTGCATTGGAAAATCAACTGTTTGGAACGCCAAAGAAGCAAAATGGTAATTTGGTCAAAGATGAAAAAGGAAACCAACTCTATGATTATAATCCTTTCGTGGGGCATTTAATCAATATCCTTTTATACGCATTGACTGGATTATTATTGTTCAATGTGCTGAGTCTCTGGTTTGGCCAAAAAGATGGATTGGCCTCCGCTGTTCCACTACTGGCTGGAATGATTTTTATTGCACATCCGGTTCATACGGAAGTTGTAGCCAATATCAAAAGCCGTGATGAGATCTTGGCTTTGCTACTGATCCTGCTTAGTTTATATGCTCTACATACAAATATTAGAAAACAGTCTTTTATACTCAGTGCCATAGGAGTCGGAGCTTATTTTCTGGCTATGTTGTCCAAGGAAAATGCTTTTACTTTTATTGCGATTTTTCCTTTCACGCTATTTCTTTTTGAAAAGGATAAAAACTGGGGCGATATCATAAAAAATTGTTCCCCCTACTGGGTTGTGGCTATCCTTTATTTTGTATTGAGAAGTTATATGGTCGGCAGTATCAAAGCTGAAACCAATACAGATATCATGGAAAATCCTTTTTATGGAGTGGAGATAGGAGAGAAGCTGGCTACAATTGCTATGATTCTGTGGAAATATTTACAGTTGATGATTTTACCTCATCCTTTGTCTTCCGATTATTCCAGAGAACAAATTCAGATTGTCAATTTTGCTCATCCTTTAGCTATTCTCGGTATTTTAACCTATTCAATGATGGCTGTATGGGTGATGCTAAGGCTTTTGAAAAAGGATGTTTTTGCTTTGAGTATTCTGATTTATTTTATTCCACTTTCATTGACCATTAATCTGTTTTTCAACATTGGAGCGCCAATGGCGGATCGTTTTCTTTACATCTCCTCTGTTGGTTTCAGCATCGCTTTGGCTTATGGATTGACAAAATTATTACAAACTGATAAAGCTTCAGATTTAATTAAAAAACCTGCTCTATTGGGAATTGTAGTTGTATTGACAGCGCTGTATTCTTTCAAGACCATCAGCAGGAATCCGGATTGGAAAAACAACGAAGCCTTATTTTCCAAAGATGTGAATTCTTCGAAAAACAGTGCTAAGATGAATTATTACTACGCCAATACAATTTTTAAAAAATACCTTGATGTTAAAGCTCCTGAAAAGCCTGATACTAATTATTTGAATATTGCCGAAAAGCATTTTTTGGAAGCTGTCAGAATCAATCCTAAATTTCATACTGCCATGTATAATGTCGGCTTTGTAAATGTTATGAAGAAAAATGGTAAAAAAGCGGAGGAATACCTTTTAAAAACATTGGAACTTCAATCCGGTTATTACAATGGAATTGAAATGCTGGGCAGAGTGTATGGGGAATTGCTGTCAGATTATCCAAAAGCGGAAAAATATTTGAATCAGGCTGTTCTTATCAACAAACAAAGAGGGGCCAAAGAATCCTTGGCTACCAATTATCAGTATCTTGGAATTGTCTACGCCCTGCAGAAGAAATTTCCTGAAGCACTCAATATCTATAAGGATGCTATTGCTTTGTCTCCCAACAATGCAAATAATTATCTGAATCTAGCCATAACCTATCAGCAAATGGGTAATCAGGAGGAAGCCAAAAAGAATTTTGACAAGGCTTTTCAGTTGGATCCGTCGTTACGGAGGTAATTAAATTTTGGTTTTGATCTTAATGTTTTAATAATAGGCAATATTGATTACAAGCTGTTGGGTGCGGTTGTTTTTTCGTCCGCTATTTTAGGTATTCTTATGTTTTTCGGACTTACAATAATGTAATTTGTTTTCTTTCCGCTGTCTTCTGCTTTCAACATTTCTTTTGCGACTAAATCTTGCAAATCTCGTAAAGCTGTGTCAGTCGAGCATTTGGTAAGTTTGGCGTAAGTGGATGTTCGTAAAAATCCAACCTCTTTGCCGTAATTGTCATACAGATAATTGATTACAAGTCTTTGTCTGTCGTTAATGTTTGTCAACTTGTGCTTGTCCCAAAACTGAGCTTTGTCTAAAATGATTACCAAATTTTGTTCGCTTGCCAGTAACGCCCTTTCAAAACAACCGAGAAACCATTCTAAATATTCTGTGATGACTGAAGTTCCTTTTTGTGTTTTTTCGATAATGTTGTTATAGTGTTTATGTTCTTTGAAGATTTGGTTTGACAGGCTGTAAAAACGAATTTTACTATTATCGCTTTTTGCTAAAAACATATCTAAAATTGCTCTCGCTATTCGTCCGTTGCCGTCATCAAAAGGGTGAATGGTAACAAACCAAAAGTGAGCAATGATAGATTTCAGGACTAAATCCAAACTTTTTTCACTATCCAACCAATTTAAAAATTGTTCCATTTCTTGTGGAACTCTGTCAGCTGATGGTGCTTCAAAATGTATCTTTTCTCTGCCAAAAATGCCTGAAACTACCTTCATTCCACCTGAACGATATTTGGCAACATCTATTTGCTGATAACCGCTAAAACCTGTTTGAAAAAGTGAGTTATGCCAACCTAATAGGCGTGTTTTTGTGAGTGCTTTGTCGAAATTTTGTGTAGCATCTAAAATGACATCAACAATTCCTTCTATGTTTCGAGCTGTCTTTACAAAATCAGCATTTTCAATCCCTAATTTTCGGGCAATAGAGGAGCGAACAAGTTCAGGATTTAAAAATTCACCTTCAATTCTTGATGTATCTACAACATCTAAAATAAGCGATTCCAAGGTAGCACGTTCTATAAAATCGAAACCTAAACTTTCCATACGACCCAATAAACGCCCCTGTAAATGCCTTACAGAGGCCAAGATTGGAGATAACTTATCGTTATCCCAAACAAAGTTTGTCCAGTTTTCTCTTTCGTGTATGTACATAATTACCACCGCAAATTATGCGGTAAAAATAATAATTTTATACCGCATAACAATATTTTGTTTCTAAAATCTTGAATTGCCAGTTTGTTTTGATTTCTGGGTTGTATGTTATACTTGTATCTAATGTTTTTGGATTGGCGCAGTGGCTGTCTTGTCCTAAAATAACTCAATTTTTTTCATTTTACAGCTTTTTGCTGTAAAACTATTTTAGGACAAGGCAAGTTCCTTACCAAACAAGAAAATCATCATAATCACAAAGATTTTTACTCTTGGAATTTTTCTATTATTTGAAAAATAATCTTAGGCTCTATAAAAAAGAGTTTTTGGAGTTTTCCTTTTTAAAGGATAAAATAAAACTGAGATTAAGGAATTTATATAGAAATAGTGTCAGGATATAACGAGACATTACACCTGATAAAATTACCCAAAATTAGATCAAAGCAAGATTACTTCGGCAACCAACTCTTGTAATAATCTTCCATTTCGATACCAAAAGTATGTTCTGTCATATACAATGGTTTGAAAGTGTCGATCATCACTGCCAGTTCCAGCGTTTCTTTAGCGCCAATACTTTTTTCAATGGTTCCTGGGTGCGGGCCGTGAGGAATGCCTGCAGGGTGCATGGTGATCATTCCCTTTTCGACATGGGCACGACTCATAAAATCACCGTCTACATAGTACAAAATTTCGTCACTATCTATATTGCTATGGTGATAAGGTGCTGGGATGGAAAGCGGATGATAGTCGTACAATCTAGGTACAAAGGAACAGACCACAAAACCACCCGTTTCGAAAGTTTGATGGGTTGGAGGTGGTAAATGCACACGTCCTGTGATTGGTTCAAAATCATGAATAGAAAAAGCGTAAGGATAACAATAGCCATCCCAGCCAATCAGATCAAATGGGTGGTTGTAATAAGTGTAAGGATAAATGATATCCTGTTTTTTGATGTAAAATAGGAATTCTCCCTGTTCATCGATGGTTTGAAGATTCTCAGGTTTTCTGATATCACGTTCGCAGAACGGAGAATGCTCCATCAATTGTCCAAAAGCATTTCTATACCTTTTTGGCGTTCTGAATGGAGTAGGAGATTCAACAATTAACAAACGATTGTTTTCATCATTAAAATGCAATTGATAAACTGTTCCTCTTGGAATAACGAGATAATCACCGTATCCAAAACTCAATTCACCATACATGGTTTTTAGAACTCCGGAACCGACATGGACAAAAATCATCTCATCCGCATCAGCATTTTTGAAAAAATAATCTGTTACTGATTTTCTTGGAGCCGCCAGTATGATTTTACATTCATTATTGACTAAAACGGGTTTGCGACTTTTGATATAATCATCTTCGGGACTTACATTAAATCCTTTAAGACATCTTGGTTTTAGCTGATTGTCGGTGTAAATTTTTGGAGCAATAGAGTAGGGCTCTCCAACCTGGCAAATCTGGGTTGGTGGATTGATATGATACAATAAAGAATAAACATCTGAGAAACCTTCGGTAGAAAACAACTCCTCTCCGTATAATTTTCCGTTGGGTTGTCTGAACTGGGTATGCCTTTTCTTTGGAATCTCGCCAAGTTTATGATAATGCATGTTTTATATTTTAGAAGTCAGTATAATTTTAGTTTCTATGCCTGTTGATGAAATTCATAGCATGAAAACTTAAGCAAAGCGAAGATAATTGATTTTTGTTATTTTTAAAGATATAAAATGATGATTCCTGCCAATAATGAAAAGTCTAAAAATTGATAAAAATCATCTATTCTTATACTGACTCTCCTATAATCCATCCGCCAGTCCAGGCAGCCTGAAAGTTGAATCCGCCGGTAACGGCATCGATATCCAAGACTTCTCCAGCCAAAAATAAACCCGGAATAATTTTCGATTCGAATTTTGTAAAATTAACTTCATCCAGGTCAACGCCTCCGGCTGTGACAAACTCCTCTTTGAAAGTACTTTTTCCTTTTACCTGCCAGATAGACTGTGAAATTTGATTGTTTAGCGAATTTAATTGATTCTTGTTAAGATTGGCCCAGATGTCCAATTCATTGATGCCTGCTTTTTCGCAAAGTTTTTTCCAAAGTCTGCCAGGAATCTCAAAATAAGGATTGGCCTGTACCTGTTTTTTTGCCCATTCTATTTTTAATGACAAG
>JBILRD010000415.1:0-2615 GCA_044372845.1 Saprospira sp.
ATACTATAGGATTTTTAGATAACAGTCAAGGTCAAACACACGATTTTTTTACCGCTGATTTTACCAATCCATCTTCTCTCCAAGAATCCTTACAACTATTTTTATCTAAAAATCCAACAGTTCATATTTTAGTAAATAATACCGGTGGTCCTGCTGGTGGTCCGGCACATATTGCTGGAATTGATGCTTTCAGAGCAGCCTTTGAAATGCACCTTGTATGTAATCAGATTCTGGTTCAAAATGTAATGGACAGTATGATTAAATCCGGCTACGGTAGGATTATCAATGTTATTTCAACTTCTGTCAAACAACCGCTTGAAAATCTTGGGGTTTCAAATACTATAAGAGGGGCTGTAGCCAATTGGGCAAAAACATTAGCCAATGAACTAGGACAATTTGGAATTACAGTCAACAATGTTTTACCCGGTGCCACCAGCACTCAAAGATTAGAATCTATCATCATCAATAAATCTTCAAAATTAGGCGTTGATCCCTCTGAAATTTCAAAAGAAATGTTGAGTGAAATTCCTGCCGGTAGATTTGGTCACCCCGAAGAAATCGCCTCGGCCATTGCATTTTTAGCATCTCCTGCTGCTGCTTACATCAATGGTATCAATTTACCGGTGGATGGTGGCAGAACAAAATCTTTGTAAAAACTAATTTCTATCTTTCAGAATGCAAAAAATAGAAAATTATATCAACGGTCAATTAGTTTCACCATTATCAGGAAACTATCTCGATAACTATAATCCTTCCACTGGAGCAATTTATAGTCTGATACCAGATTCTGACGAAACTGATGTTCAAAAAGCTTATGAAGCTGCCAATGCTGCCTTTCCGTCTTGGTCTGTCACTCCAGCGGGTGAAAGGTCAAGAATTCTATTAAAAATTGCCGATCTGATTCTAAAAAATCTTGATGAACTGGCACTGGCTGAAAGTATCGATAACGGCAAACCACTTAGTTTAGCAAAAGCAGTAGATATTCCAAGAGCACATCAAAATTTTCACTTTTTTGCTACTGCCATCCTTCATTGGGCCAGTGAAGCGCATCCTATGGAAAATAAAGTGCTCAATTATACCTTGAGACAACCCATTGGTGTAGTTGCCTGTATTTCTCCCTGGAATTTACCATTGTACCTGTTCAGTTGGAAGATTGCCCCTGCCCTTGCTGCTGGCAATTGTGTCATTGCAAAACCTTCAGAAGTGACGCCTATGACTGCCTATCTCTTATCCAAAATTTGTATAGAGGCAGGGCTTCCGGCCGGAGTTTTAAATATCGTTCACGGACTTGGTGGAAAAACTGGTCAGGCTTTGGTGGAACATCCAGATATCAAAGCTATTTCTTTTACCGGTGGAACATCAACTGGTGAAAAAATTGCAGCTGTTGCCGCCCCTAAATTTAAAAAACTATCCCTTGAATTAGGTGGAAAAAATCCTAGTATCATATTTGCCGATTGTGATTATGACAAAATGCTGTCAACTACTGTCAGATCTTCCTTTGCCAATCAAGGTCAGATTTGTCTTTGCAGCTCAAGAATTTTTATCGAACGTTCAATTTATGAAAGATTTAAAACTGATTTCATAGGAAAGGTAAAAAAGCTAAAAATCGGAAATCCTCTTGACAAAGACACCAATATTGGCGCTGTTGTCTCTAAGGAACATCAGGCAAAAATTTTATCTTACATAGAACTTGCTAAAGAAGAAGGTGGTCGTATTCTATGTGGCGGTCAAGCTGTAAAACTAGAGGGAGATTGCGCCAATGGTTATTTTATCCAACCAACAGTAATTGAAGGTTTAAATTATAATTGCAGAACCAATCAGGAAGAAATTTTTGGCCCTGTAGTAACGATAACTCCTTTTGACAAGGAGGATGAAGTGCTGCTTCAAGCAAATAGTGTCAGATATGGCTTAGCTTCGGTTATCTGGACTAGCAACTTAAACAGAGCAGCTAGAATGGCTCAACAACTTCAATCAGGAATTGTCTGGACCAATTGCTGGTTGCTCAGAGATTTAAGAACTCCATTTGGTGGAATCAAAGATTCGGGAGTTGGTAGAGAAGGCGGTTTTCATGCTTTGAATTTCTTTACCGAAATGAAGAATGTTTGTATCGAATTTGAATAACATATAAAATATAAAAAATGGCAACTCCACAAGAAGAATTATTGAATTCACCCCGTGCCCCTCTCGCTGTTGGGCAATATCCTCATGCCAGAAAAGTTGGAAATCTTTTATTCTTATCAGGTGTAGGCCCTAGAAAAAAAGATTCCAAAGAAATTCCTGGTGTGACATTAGACGAAAACGGAAACATTATCTCTTATGATATTGAAATTCAATGCAGATCTGTTTTTGACAATATCAGATACATCTTAGAAGATTGTGGTTCCAGTTGGGATAAGATGTTCGATGTCACTGTCTTTTTGACAAATATGAAAGACGATTTCAAGACATATAACCGACTTTATGCAGAATATTTCGGGGAGGTACAACCTTGCAGAACAACTATTGAAATTAACTGTTTGCCCACTCCGATTGCTATTGAATTGAAAGTGATTGCAACGATAGATTGATGATATTTAGACGCAAGTCCTATAGACATCAGACAAGGAGACGTCAGA
>JBILRD010000416.1:0-2608 GCA_044372845.1 Saprospira sp.
AAAGTGATTGATGTTCAAGGCCAAGACAGGATATTCAAAATAGCTCCCATTCAAATTCTCAGAGCCTTTGACATAACTTAAGTTTTTAAAATAATAAGCCTGGTGGGCACTGTCTTGATAATCATTTTTGTTACTTAGAGAATATCCAAAACTATGACCGCCCTCTATATTTAGGATTAAACTAATTTTATTGCGATTTTCTAAATTATCTCTAAGCTGCGAACGGTTTTTGATAATTTCAAATTTAAAATCTTGGCCTTGATAAAAGTGATTGGATTTCATTTGGTCTTCCAGCCATTTAATATTATCCATAAAATCTTTGAAATAATCAGCCTTTTTATCATTCTCATAGATACTGATATTCTCCAGACCACTGACACATGACATGGTAGGGCCGCCTTTTTTTTCTTCATTTAATAAACGGGCAGTCAACATTTCTTTTTCAAGAGGGGTTAAGGACAAATAGCTTAATTGATTTCCACTTTTGATCATAGCTTCCAGGTTAGACTGGGTATATTTGGGTACTTCATGAGAGGCAAATTTGAATAAATTTGATATTTTCCCAGAGCAGTCATTTTCTTGGTGCTGCCAAATTGATCCTTTTGATGTATTTCTAGAATTGAATCCACGGATGCTGGAATGTACATGTACATCAACTATTGGGAGTTTTTGAATATATCCCTGGGAAAAAAGATTGGTACAAAATAACAGGAATAAATAAATGGCTGCTGGTTTCATGGCATGGATTGGTTTTATACGAAGGTATCATTCTTTGTTTAGAAGAATCGCTTAAGGAAGTTAAGTTATTTTAAAATTGCATTATTCCTTTAAAACCAATACAAAAAGTTACCTACAGTTTTTTTAACCGTATTATCTTTGAATACTTGATTTGGTGAACTCTCAATTACACAAACAAGCTTCGCATTCCTGTTCTGTTTCAAACCCTTTTTGAGAGCATCCGCTATAACCTATTAGTTCGCACTTATTGGTATTACTGTTATAAAACCATCTTGAAAAATAAGCGGTACAAAGTTCATTTGTTGGAGGAGTTTCACTACAAGTAGTTGCTTTTGGTTCGCATTCTTTTTTACAGTTGCTGAGGCTGAATACAATTAAAATGTACAATGACGAAAAGAGTATTTGTTTCATATTGATATTTTTAAGTGATAAAGTAAAAATGATAAAAAATTAAGTACGCCTATAAGTTTTAATTATATAATCTATAGCATCCTGTATAAGTAGTTTTGGTTTTAGCCATTTTTTGAACGATTATTGTCTTAAAATTTTATCCATTTTCTTTCCTTGAGCGAGTTCGTCCACCAATTTATCAAGATACCTAATCTGTCTGGTAAGAGGATTTTCAATTTCTTCATTTCTGTAACCACAAATTACCCCAGTAATCAAATCTGCTTTTGGATTAAGATTCGCTTTTTGAAAAAACAATTGAAAGTTAACTTTTTCCTCAATCAATGACTGAATTTTAATTGAATCATATCCTGTCAACCATTCTATTGTTATATCCAGCTCTTCTTTGGTTCTACCTTTTCTCTCTACCTTAGCAATGTAATGGGGATAAACCGATGCAAAAGTTATGTTTGCTATTCGTTCGTCATGTTCCTGAGTTGTTTTCATGAAACAGAAATTATTTAAAAAGGTATTACCATTTAATTTAAAAGATTGACATTTACAGCATTCTAAATATCAAAAATTAAATTTAAATATTAACAAGTGAATCGCTAAAGATTTGATAGACGATTTTTTTGATTGTTGAGTATTCTAGTCCTCCTCCTTCCATCTGGTATGGGTCATCAGAATTCTCTTATTTTCTTGTCTTACCAATTCGTGATTTCTATGTCCCCAGATTTTATCTCTGGCAAACTTTCCGGCCTTTTCAATATCTACAATCGGAGCCGGATAATCTTTTCCAATAATTATTCCATATAATTCCTGCTCCATCAAACTCATTTTATGGGGTTCGTGAATAAATTCTACTGGAACATTTCTTAGTTCGGGTAACCATTGTTTAATAAATTTACCTACCGGATCATGATCCTGACTTTGTTTGACTGGATTGTACATCCTGATGGTATTGATACCGGTTGTTCCGGCCTGCATCTGAAATTGAGGATAGTGAATGCCTGGTTCATAGTCCAGAAAAAGATTTGCAAGATGATAGGTTGCTTCCCTCCAGTCCTGATAGAGGTGGTGACAAAAAACGCTGACCAGCATAGCCCGCATTCTAAAGTTAATCCAACCCGTTTGCTCCAGGCATCTCATACAGGCATCAACGAGTGGAAAACCGGTTTTTCCTTCTTTCCAGGCATTGATGAAACGTTCATTTTTTGGATGTTCCAAAAGCTCATAGCCGGCATTGATGCATTGATTTTCATAACGGCATTCCACTTCAAATTTTTGAATAAAATGACAATGCCATTTTAATCGAGTCAGAAAATTATTGTAAGGAGATTTGAAAATACTGGATTTACTATGCTGATAAACAAACTGATAAGCCTGACGGATGGAGATGTTTCCCCAGCTGAGGTAGGGAGAAATCCTGCCGCATCCTGTTCTGCTTTCCAAAGGTTTGCTGATATGTTTGCTATAGTTT
>JBILRD010000417.1:0-2607 GCA_044372845.1 Saprospira sp.
CAAACAGTTGATCCCGCGATGTCCTTTGCTGGTATCAGTTTGTGCAATAACCAAATGAATCTGAGAAGTTCCTCCGTTGGTGATCCAGTTTTTAGTTCCGTTTAACAGGTAATAATCACCCATGTCGATTGCTGTAGTTCTTTGAGAGGTGGCATCAGAACCTGCTTCTGGCTCAGATAAACAGAAAGCACCAATCCATTCACCAGTTGCTAATTTGGGCAGATATTTTTGTTTTTGTTCTTCATTTCCAAAAGTCTCCAATCCCCAGCAAACCAAGGAATTGTTAACAGACATCGCAACCGAACAAGAATTATCAATTTTAGAAATTTCTTCCATCGCTAGAACATAGGAAAGAGAATCCATTCCACCACCGCCATATTCCGGACTTACCATCATACCAAGAAAGCCCATCTCCCCCATTTCTTTCAATAGTTCTGTAGGATGTTTCATGTCGCGGTCTCTTTCAATAACACCGGGAAGACATCTTTTTTTAGCAAATTCTCTTGCTGCATCACGTACAGCTAAATGTTGTTCACTTAGTTCAAAATTCATATAGGTTATGTTATGACTTAATTAAAAAAATTCAGTTGTTTAATCAGATATCAAAGATAAGAGGATAAGCAGAATTTGCAAAATAAGATTGTATAGAACATAAAATAAAATGATTGTCACAAAAAACTGTAACAATCATTTTACTATTAACTTATATTTTGAAATTAAAACTGTACAATAACACCAATTGACGGTACTGAAACAGATAGGGTGTTATTTATTCTTTGAAGTCTGTAAGATTCGTTTGGTTGACCTTGATTATAAATATTTTGTCTTCCATTAGCATCAACATCAGACTCATCAAGAAGAAACTGTGGTAACTGAGCCGCCTGTGAAGGGAAGTTTTGTAAGTCGAAGTAAAGATTCAAACTCCACTTTGAAAAATACCATTTGTAATCTATCCTAAAGTCAACACCGTAGAATAAATTAGTTCTTTCGGTATTCAGCAAGTTATAATCAACAATAGCGCGTCCAAATTTATCCCAGTTATTTGTCAAAGCTGAAGATATACTATCAAATGGAGTATATGGTAAACCCGTTTGTAATCTGAAATTCAAACCCAATTGTAAAGTTTGGTTGACAATTTTTCTGGATTTCGCCTCTTTACCATTGGCGATGCGTCTGGCATTTCTTTTATCCATAACAGTCTTGTTCATGATGTCAAAGTTTTTTCCAAAAGAAGCATTGACAATATGTCTGCTATCCCATGAAGAGAAAACATATTGGTTGTTTTTATCCTTAAATTCTGAAAAACCAAAGGTGTAAGCTAAGATTCCAAAGAACCCTTTGTAAAGTTTTTGCTGAATTAAAAATTCAACTCCATAGGTTCTTCCCTCTCCTCTGGCATCCAAAGGTGCATTGCCCACTACTCCAAAATCGCCTCCAAAATTGGCTAGAGCAATTCTCTCATTTAACAAAAATGGATAGTTGTTATATTTTTTGTAAAATCCTTCAACACTTATTTTTGTTGACAATCTGAGATTATAGGCAAATCCTGCAACAGCATGTATTGAGCGTATAAATTTCAAACGATCCTGGTTAACAAACGCTCCATTCTTCTTGTAACCCATAGCTGTGTAAGCAGGTAATTGATAAAAAATTCCAGTATTGGCATTAAAGGATAATTTTTCAGTCAGAGCAAAAGAAACTGAAAATCTTGGTGAAAATTGATTTAAAGGATTCATCATTTCCTTGTTATAAGAATTACCGTCCATTCTCATCCCCAATGATAAGATCAATCTGTCTGAAAACAATTTTTTGCTCAATTGTCCAAAGGCTGAATATTTACTAAAATTCAATTCAGTTTGGTAAGTTTCTTGTACAGCAGCTCCACTGCTGTCCAAAGCAAATAGCTTACTATCGGTATAAAATCGAACTAGTTCATAACCAACTCCATAGTTTAATTTAAATCCTTTACCAAAACGAAGGGTATGTTCAGCACGAAATTTATTTTCACTTTCTTGGGAGTTATAGTCAATAGATCTTGCATTGTTTTCATTATTATCGATGTACTTAAAGATATCATTATTAAGCATATTTCTGCTTAGAACGAAAGTCATATAACTATTCTTTAAAAACTTCTTGTAAACTGCTCCCACAGCATAATTCCACTGATTGTTGATAGGAATATTGTTCAACTGATATCTTTGTTCTGCCGTTTCATTAGCTTCTAAATTCAACTTGAATCTATCCAATGCACCTAATCCTGTAACATAAAATTCATCGTTGTTTTTAAGTGTTGTTCTTACTTTAAATTGAAAATCATTATATGTCGGTAAGAATGGCAATCCAATGGCTTTGAACAAAAATTGAAGATAAGACTGTCGGGCTGATAGTAAGAAAGTAGTTTTTTTGTTTTTACTCAAAGGACCTTCCAGAGCCATAGAAACATCTGTAGCTCCAACACTTGCTGTTAAGCCTACTCTGTCGTTACGGGCATTTTTTTGACGGAAATTAAAAATTGAACTTAAGGAATTACCTCTATTGGATGGAAAAGCACCGCTGTAAAAATCTACTTCAGAAATTAAGTCAACGTTTAACAATCCTTGTGGACCA
>JBILRD010000418.1:0-2598 GCA_044372845.1 Saprospira sp.
AATATACTGACTGCATCCTCTGAAAAGCCATTTATTTTAATTGAATCAAATTCTATTTTATTAGATCTTGAAATTTTGAATTCTGGATTAAATTATTGGAAACTGCCGGTAGATTTAATATTTGTTTTTCTATACCTAATGCCCTTGATAATAATTCTAAAAAGTAAAGAAACTACTGAAGGAGATTATGCAAAAGAGTTAGCCCTAAGTGAGATCACCACATCATTTTATTTTTATTTAATTTCCCAAAAAAAATGTCAGTTAGAACTTGATAATATTGAAAAAAAATGGAATGAGGAGCTCCCATAAAGTTGATGTAATGTTGCTCTTATAAACTTAAAATAGTAAGTCAAATTTACTCGTTAAATATTAATTCAAAAAACGAAAAGAGATAAGTACTATTAATACAAAATAAGAAAGGATGTTTAATAAATATTTTGACAATGCGAATAGAATTTTTTGGTTACTGATTTTAGTATTGGTTATCATATTTTTCCCTTTTGCCAAGGACGAAATTTTTGATGGATCAAAGGTGTTAGTTAAAAAAGAAAAAATAGAAAAAGATGATCTTAATGGAGAGAATGAAAATGCTGAAAAAAATAAGGAAATATTAAAAAAATATAAAAAAATTAATTGGGATTGGGTAGATCCTTACTCTAAGAAAAAGGGTAGTATTTCAATTGATATCGCAGAGGATAACTTTAATAAATCAGTAAGCAATAGAGCATTTGCTATGGGGAATGCTTATTTGGTGTATCCTCAGTTGGTAAACAATGATGCTCCATTATTGTCAAAAATGACCGATGCTTTTAAGAAACTTTGTAGTGAATATCAATTTGACTACATCCAAACTTTAAAATTTGTTTTAGGTGCTGTGCAATCAATTCCCTATACATTAGTATTGAATACTAATTTTTTAGAAAAATGTCCATGTAAAATGCCTTGGGGCGAATATTACTACGATGACTGTAGTGTTAGGAAAGATGGAAAAGGCTGTTGTAATGACATTAATTTTTTCGGGTTATTTTCACCTATAGAATTTGCAGTTAAAAAAACTGGAGATTGTGATACCAGAACTGTATTTGCCTATTCAATTTTATCTAAAATGGGTTATGATGTAACTATATTAAACAGCGATACCCATTCTATTTTTGGTGTTAATTGTCCAAATGTTTTAGGAGCAGGTAAAAGCGTGAAAGGTAATAATGGTAGAAGATATTATGTAGTTGAGTTGACAGCAATTGTTGAACCTGGAATGTACTATGATAATTTGAACCAATTTAAATCTGTCATCAAATAATTTTAAACATAAACAAAGAATATTATGGATCTTGTAATAATAAATCTCTCAATGGTAGTAATTCTCGGTATATTATATATGTTCTTTTATGCCAGAATTGCAGATAATTTTTTTAATAGTTTTGCAAAACCAAAAACCAATGCAGTATTAATACTTTTTGTTTCAACTCTTTTATCAGCTGGCATTAATCTGTATCATATTTCTGACATAGCCTCTACTGCTTTTAATTTTTATTATGGTTCTGGACAGATTATAAATGCATTTATCTATTATATTATTTTCTTTGCAGCAATGTGGATATTTTCTTTTGTTTTTTTTAGAATCAGTTTTGAACTAGTTTCGAGATTAAGTAAAGAAAATGAAAAAGTTGAACTTGCAAAAAATAACATAGAGGTGGCCTTGGTACATTCAGTTATTCTTATTGTTCTGTCATTTGTAATAGCTCCTGCTTTGGTTTCTTTTGCTTCAAAATTTATTAGTTTTCCTCCAACGCCATTTTAAGCAAGAAGTAAATAAATTATTTGTCCTAAAAGAATCAAAATTTACATGATTTATAACTTTTTAATAGTCTTAGCAATAATAATGAACCTGGTTTTAATGTTCAAGTATTCTAAGACAATTTCTTTCAAGGTATTAGCTGTCATTTTTAGCATTTTATTTGTCTATCAGATTTCTGTAGGTGAATTTTCTATTGATAGTATTTCAAGATTCTTTGCAATGATGATTGCTGGTCCACTAACTGTGTGGCTTTTTAGTTTTGTATTTCAATGGTTATTACTTTATGTTGGATGGTATAATAAACCTGAAAATGTAAAGAAAAGAGAAGAAAAGAAAAATTACGAATTACAACAAAGTATGCTAAGAGAAGCTGAACGACAAAACAGACTTCCAAAATGTAAATGGTGTGGTACTAAATTTGATGACAGAGGATCCGATTTTTGCTCTCCTAAATGTTCTAAAGAATATAGTTATAATAGAAGATAAAGCCTTGAATTATTAAATATTGAAGAGTTTGCAAATCTTTATTATTTAGTAGATTTTATTCAATGACTTTAACAATAGTAACAAATGTTGTTTTTTGCTAGTACTGTTTTTGCTAAAATATTAAACCAAGTTATTTTTGCTAATAGAGAAAATTATGAAAGGTGAATTGAAAAATCTTTTGCTGAATAAGTGGAATATAATTACTTTTTGTTTTTCACTTCTTGGGTTTCTATATGATTCAAGTCAATTAATTCATAATATATTATCTAATATTTTGCCTGTTTTTATTGTACTATTCATTGGAATTATTCTAT
>JBILRD010000420.1:0-2596 GCA_044372845.1 Saprospira sp.
TCACCTTCTAACTTATTTTCTATAAGACTTATGGCGTCTTCCAAAGAAAAAGACAGCATATCTACGCCTTTATTCAATGATATGAATTTTTCATCGTATTTAATGTACGGACCAAATCTTCCCTCACTAATAACAACCTCTGAACCATTGTACAACCCTAGGGTCTTTGGAAACTTAAACAACTCCAAAACTTCCTCTAATCCAACAGTTTCAATAGATTGATTTTTATGTAGATTCGCATAATTAGGTTTAACATTTTCACCCAACTCCTCTGTACTTCCAATCTGAGCTACAGGTCCAAACTTCCCAATTCGCACCAAAACGGTAAGTCCGGAAACAGGGTCTATACCAAGAATCCTTTCGCCGGTAACCCTTTCTGCTTCGTCAAAAGTAGTTTTTACTGATTTATGAAAAGGCTGATAAACAGTATCTAACATTTTGTGGGATTCTAGTTTACCTTCTGCTATTTCATCGAGTTCATCTTCAATTTTAGCAGTAAAACTATAATTCATAATCTTGTCAAAATACTTCACAAGAAAATCAGTAACCTGTTTCCCTAAATCACTGGCGAAAAGTTTATTCTTATCTGCACCTACCAGTTCTTTTTTTGAAGATTCTACAATTTTAGACTGATTATTGTCAGACGGTATCAATGTCAAAATAGTATAGGGTCTTTCTACGCCATCTCTACTTGATTTTGTAATGTATCCTCTCTTTGGATCCATTATCTTTTCTATGGTTGGGGCATAAGTAGAGGGTCGACCTATTCCTAGTTCTTCCAACTTCTTGACCAGACTTGCCTCTGTATATCTAAACGGTGGACGAGTGTATCTTTCAACCGCCTCCATCTCTTTCAAATCCAATTTTTGTCCTTTCAACATCGGAGGCAAAATACTATCCTCTCCATCTTCCTCTTCATCCTCATCTTTGGATTCTAAATACAATTTTAAAAAACCATCAAATTTCAAAACCTCCCCAACAGATTGAAAAAAGGCTTCTTTTACTGTAGAAATATCAATATCAACTACGGTTTTTTCTAGCTGTGCATCTGCCATTTGACAGGCCATCGTTCTTTTCCAAATCAATTCATACAATCTCTGTTCATCTCTGTCACCACTTACATTTTGTTTTTCCATATAAGTAGGACGAATAGCCTCGTGCGCTTCCTGTGCTCCTTTTTTACTGGAAAAAGTTCTGTATTTATGGTATTCTTTTCCGAATGAATTGACTACATTCTTTTCAATATTTCTAAGCGCTTCATCACTCAGATTGGTCGAATCCGTACGCATATAGGTAATATGTCCTGACTCGTATAGAGATTGAGCCACACGCATGGTTTTTGATACCGAAAAGAATAATTTTCTACTGGCTTCTTGCTGAAGGGTTGAAGTAGTAAAAGGAGCTGCCGGACTTCTCTTGGTTGGCTTAACGCTGATATCCGAAACAGTATATATTGCCTGATTACATTTTTCTAAAAAAGATCTGGCTTCCTTTTCCCCTTCAAATTTATTTTCCTCTGACCTGTTATTTGAACTATGAAGACGAGCAGTTACAAGTGATGATTTATCCTTGTTTTTGACATTGAATCGAGCTGTTACTCTAAAAAAGGCATTAGTGTTAAACTCATCAATTTCTCTTTCCCTCTCTACCACCAATCGAACAGCAACAGACTGAACTCTACCGGCAGATAATCCTGTTTTAACCTTTCTCCAAAGTAATTCTGACAACTCAAAACCAACTAATCTGTCAATTACTCGACGAGATTGTTGAGCATTGACCAAATCGACATCTATTAATCTTGGATTAGCAACAGCCTTCAACAATGCTGGTTTGGTAATCTCATGAAAAACAATTCGTTTGGTAGTCTTTACATTTAAGTTCAACACCTCCGCCAAATGCCAGGATATAGCCTCCCCTTCACGATCCTCGTCCGTTGCCAACCATACATGATCGACTTTTTTAAGAGCTTCTTTAAGATCTTTAACTACTTTAAATTTTTCAGGACTTATTTCATAATTGGCCTTATATTGATTGTCTACTTCAATGGCTTTTTTGTCTTTACTATCCTTTATTAAGTCTCGGATATGGCCCATACTTGATTTTACGATAAAATCAGATCCTAGATATTTTTCTATAGTTTTAGCTTTAGCCGGGGACTCAACAATCAGTAAATTTTTTGCCATAATTTGTAGGGTATAAAAACAATAGAAGAATTATCAAAAGTCCAAAAAGGAAGAAGTATCTTTGCTCCATCAACAATGTTAAATAAAGTTGATTATCATACAAGGATCTGTTTGACTAGATTTCAAGCTTACAAAAAAAGGGACTATTTTTGTAAAATTCAATAAAATGAATAAAAAGCTCGAAAAAATCTACATTTCATTATTTTTGAAAATTATAAATATTTAACGAATGAACAACAGCAAGCTAACAGAAGGTTTTATCAAAAAGTTTATGAATCCTTTGAATCAATGGTTATTTCTGATAATGAAATTACCTGGTGCATGGTTTATGGGCGTAAAAGTTGTTCAATTGAGTACGGAGTCGTCAACAGTTACTATTCCATACAGCTGGCGTTCTCAGAATCCTTTCAAAT
>JBILRD010000039.1:0-10084 GCA_044372845.1 Saprospira sp.
AGCAACATGATCAGGTTCTATTTTGGTAAAAACAGCCACCCCGCTATATCCTGGCTTTTGAGCAGCATGCCAGAATACACGATAACCTGCATCACTTAAAGCTTGAAAATCTACCTGTTCCTGAAAAGCCTTTGCCTCTTGAATGCCTACAACATCAAATTTGTTTTCAAGTACCCATTCTGTCCAGCCTTTTTTCATAGCTGCTCGGATTCCGTTAACATTATAGGATACGATGCTGATGGATTTACTCATGTCAATTGGTTTTTTTGTGAAACTTATTTATGAATCAGAAAGTTTTTGTAATATCGCTTTGTTTATCTCTTAAACATTGGCAAAATAGAAGTTTTAAGCGATATTTGCATACCAAAACTTCTCAAATTCTTTCGTTTAGCATTAAATTTTAGTCTGTGCAGCTCAAGGATCTTTTGTTTAAATATACTACAGACAGTTCTCGATTTTTGGTCATCGACAGCACGATGATACATTATCGAGATGAGGGGGAAGGCGAGGTAATTTTACTCTTGCATGGAGCTTTCTCTTCCTTGCATACCTACAACGAATGGAATAAAATCCTGATCTCAAAATACAGAGTCATAAGATTGGATCTTATTGGTTTTGGCCTAACAGGACCGGTGGATAATGATGATTACAGTATGGAAAATCATATCAGGATTTTGAAATCATTTTTGAACATCCTTAAAATTGAAAAATGTCATATCGTCGGAAATTCTCTTGGTGCCTGGCTGGCCTGGGAATTCGCCTATCGATATCCACAAAAAACGGATAAACTAATTTTAATCGATGCAGCAGGTTTTTTAGAGGAAGAAAATATTCCTCTGCCATTTAAATTTGCCAGAACGCCTGTTTTTGGACAGATGTTAAAATTTGCTGTCAGACGCCCTGTTGTTGAACAATTTATGCATCAGGTGTATTTCGATCAAAGTAAAGTTACGGAACAACTGGTAAGCAGATATTTCGAATTATTTACTCGTGATGGAAATCCGGATGCATTTCTAAAATTAGCAAACACCAATTTTCAGGATAATTCACAGGCCTTGAAACATATTTCGAATGAAACACTGATTATGTGGGGTAGAGAGGATATGTGGATCCCTGTTCACAATGCCTATCGTTTTCATTCTATGATAAGAAATTCAGTTTTAAAAATATACCCCAAAGTTGGTCATGTTCCAATGGAAGAAATTCCGTCCGAGACCGCTAATGATTTGATAGATTTTTTATCTGGTAAGATAGAAAAGGCTTCTTAAAAATAACTAATTGGAGATTCATAAAATACTATAATCGTGATACAAGAAGAAAATATCGACAAAAAAGAAACGCTCAATTTTATTGAGCAGATTATTGTGGAACATAATCAAAATGGCAAATATGGCGGAAGAGTACATACTCGCTTTCCACCAGAACCCAATGGATATCTGCATATTGGTCATGCGAAGGCTATTTGCACCAATTTTAGCATTGCTGAAAAATTTGGAGGCAAAACCAACCTGCGATTTGACGATACCAATCCAGATACAGAGGAAACTGAATTCGTTGAAGGGATCAAACGTGATATTCAATGGTTGGGATTCAACTGGGAAGGCGATGCGCTTTATGCTTCTGATTATTTTCAGACACTGTATGATTATGCTGTTCAATTGATTCAACAAGGTGATGCCTATGTCGATTTTTCAAGTGCTGAGCAGATGGATATCGAGAAAAAAGCAGCTAAAGAAAGTCAGTACAGAAATCGTTCTGTTGAGGATAATCTAGCTGATTTTGAGAAAATGAGAACTGGTGCCTATGACGAAGGTACCTGCGTTTTAAGAGCTAAAATCGACATGAATGCCGATAACTGGATTATGCGTGATCCAATTCTGTACAGAATCAAAAAAATGGCACATCACAGAACAGGAGATAAATGGAATATCTATCCAATGTATGACTGGGCTCATGGTCAGTCTGATTCTATCGAAGGGATTACCCATTCGCTTTGTTCTCTGGAATTTGTCCCTCATCGCGAGTTGTATGATTGGTGTATCCAGAAACTTGGGATTTATGCTCCACAGCAAATTGAATTTTCAAGATTGAATCTTAATTATACCATCACTTCCAAAAGAAAACTGAAGGAATTGGTAGAGCAAAATTTTGTAAATGCCTGGGACGACCCTCGTATGCCAACTATTACAGGGATGCGCCGCAGAGGTTATACACCAGCATCTATTAGAAATTTTATCGATAAAGCGGGTGTATCCAAGCGTGAACAACAAATCGATTTATCGTTATTGGAATATTGCGTTCGTGAGGATTTAAATAAAATTGCTACCCGAGCCATGTGCGTTTTAAATCCTTTGAAAGTGGTCATTACCAATCTTCCGGAAGGTAAAACAGAGTGGATGAATGTAGAGAATAACCCAGAAATGGAAAATTCAGGGACACACGAAGTTCCTTTCAGCAGGGAGATTTATATTGAACAGGATGATTTTATGGTGGATCCTCCAAAAAAATATTTCAGGCTTGCTCCCGGACAAATGGTTCGTCTGAAAGGTGCCTACATTATCCAATGCGACAATTTTCTGGCTGATGAAAATGGTAATGTTACAGAAGTACATTGCAGTTACATCGAAAGCAGCCGAAGCGGTTCCGATAATAGCGGTATCAAAGTAAAAGGAACCCTGCACTGGGTTTCTGCAGAGCATGCAATTCCAGTAGAGCTAAGATTATATGACAGACTTTTTTCCAATCCGGAACCAGGTGCAAATTCGGATAATTACCTGGATGATCTGAATCCAAAATCTTTGGAAACTATCGAAAATGCTTATGCTGAACCATTTTTAAAAACTGCCGGAGCAGAGGATCATTATCAATTTATGCGTACCGGATATTTTTACCTGGACAGCGACAGTAGTAATGAAAAAATTATTTTTAACAGGACAGTGAGTTTGAAAGATTCCTGGAAGGCGGAGTAGGTTTTCTATCAAAGATTATATGTTGACTTTGATTTAATATTTTCCTGAAATAATCTATCAGGTCTATTTTCTTTATATGGTATAAAAAGATATCATAGAAGGAATCTCCTGCAAAAAATATGATTAAATCAATTTTTGACTTTTGATTATCCCTTGTCATGTATTTTAAACTAAATAGAATTATTTCTATCCAATACCTTATTGTTATTCCTCCACATAATTCAAATCTTTCCCATAAGTCTCGGGAAGCCATAATAGTGAGATTATAGCCAGTACCCAGACAATTATACCCGTGATAATCAGAGAAAAGCTAATAGAAAAATTTCCCAAATCCTGTATAAAAATTCTCAAAGGAATCAATACCGTAACAGCACCCCGCATGAAATTGGTTACGGTAGCAGTAGCTGTTACTCTCAGATTGGTTCCAAACTGTTCTGAGGTCGTAGTGACAAAAACAGACAGATATCCGCAACCCAATCCAATCAGAAAGGATGTTAAATATATCTGTGAAGACTGGTACAACTGATAAAAATGCAATGCGGTACTCAAAATGGCAATTGACATGAAAGCCAATAATATTTTTTTTCTGCTTTTAAACAGCTGACTAAAAATTCCACTGGATAAATCTCCTGAGGTAACCCCCACCTGAAAAAGAATAAAACATAAACTAATCTTCAAAAAATCGATATCATGCTCCAATGCTAATTCCGGAGAAAGGGTTATCAGTAAACCTACACTATACCAAATCGGTACACCCAAAAGTATACAGGCAAAATATTTCAATGCTCTGTTTCTATTTTTAAATAAATGAAGGAACGAACCTCTAGGTTTTTCTTTGTTAAGACTATTTTTAAAAATATCAGTTTCCATGGCTTTTACACGAAGTAATAACAATAGAAATCCGAGCCCACCAGCCACAATAAATGCCGTTCTCCAGGGAAGTAAATCTCCCACCAGACCAGCAGTAACGGCGCCTAGTCCACCCAAAGTAGCAACAAAAATAGTCCCATAACCCCTTTTCTCGACACTCATGCTCTCTCCAACCAGGGTAATTCCTGCGCCTAATTCTCCGGCTAATCCAACTCCCGCTATAAATCTGATCAGTGCATAGGTATTGAGATCATATACAAAACCATTCAAAATATTGGCAATCGAATAGACCACAATGGAACCAAATAAAACCGTTACTCGACCTTTTTTATCTGCAATAATTCCACTAATTATACCGCCAACCATCATTCCCAGCATCTGAACAGATAATAAAAATTCTCCGGCTCTGGTTAGATCTGATCCGCTAAAACCCAATTCCTTCAGAGAGGGAATTCTATAAACATTGAAGAGAAACAAATCGAAAGTATCGACAAAAAAGCCAAGACCTGCAGCCAAAACGACGATATTAAATGGCGAGTTATAGAGTTTTTGATTCATTGGCACAGATTAGATTTAAAAAATATAGCCCATGAACGCTTTAACAGTACCATGGGCTATCTAATATAGTTAATTCATCGGGTTTACTTAATACCGTGCATCAATTTTTTGGTGATGGGATAAAATAGCGCAGATAGTACGCCCAAAATTATTGCAATAGCAGCTAGAATCCAGAAAAAGAAACTTAGTCCCTGCTCTTTGGCTACTGCATCGGAATATTCTCCAAACATACCAGCAAGTTTCATCCCTATGGCAACAGCAAGATACCATACTCCGAACATAATAGCAATCATTCTTCCAGGTACAAGTTTACTAACATAAGAAAGCGAAACCGGTGAAATACATAGTTCAGCCATGGTATGAAAAAAATAAACCAAAATCAGCCAAATAATACTTACAGATGCTTTTTCTGCTCCGACAGGAATAGAAGATGACCCTATTGCTACACAGGCCATACCTATACCCAGCAGAAACATTCCGAGCGCATATTTCATATTTGCATTGGGGTTGTATTTACTATCCCAAATTTTCGAAAACAAGGGAGCAAATGCTATGATAAAAAGAGAGTTCAGTGTTCCGAACCATGATGCAGGCACTTCTGAAACATCCGTATTAAACTCTCTGTAAATCATCCAGATTGCAATTCCCCAAATCATAATAAAACTTAATGCTAGTATGATATTGGAGAGGGAATATTTGCGGAAAGTTTGACCGAAAAGTAAAAATAAAACCCAGCTAATAATGCCCAAGGGTACAATTGTCATCAGCGCATTACAAACTTTAAAAACCATTCCCCATGAGCCTTCAAGAACTCTCTGAGTGTAGTCTTTTGCAAAAATTGTCAGTGATCCAGGAGCTTGTTCAAAAATTGCCCAGAAGAACATAACCACAAAAGCAAAAAATACTATTGCAAGCATTCTGTCCCTTACGACCCTTTCATAACGAGGAATTCTGAGCACCAGAAGAGATATAAACATTGTTAAGGCTAACAATATGATAAAATCTGAACCTTTTAGAATACCAAGACTAAAAGGGAAAAGATTATAGGCGCCATTACTGATTTTAGAAATGGGATCGTTCAGTATCCAGGCAAGACCCAATGTCGCTGAAAGAAAAACGAGAAAAAGGTCCAAAGATGTAAATGGATTAAGTTTGTCTCCGGATGTAACAGTTGCATTGCTGTTAAGGTCTTCGGCATTTGATTCTGTAACTTTTACAGATTTTTTTGGCCATAGTCCAATATCTCCAAAAATATCTTGTGCCAACCAAAACTGCAAAAGTCCAAATAGCATAAATATACCCGCTAACCCAAAACCCCAGCTCCATCCAATTTTTTCACCAAGGTAACCACATAACAAAATACCAAAAAATGCTCCTGAGTTAACACCCATGTAAAATATAGTGTATGCTCCATCTTTTTTAGATTCTAATTCAGGGCTTTTATACATTTGAGCAACAATGGAAGTCATGTTTGGCTTAAAAAAACCGCTGCCAAAGACAAGTAACACCAGACCTGAATATATAAAGAAAGGTGTCTCAACTGCCATCGAAGCATGACCAAAAGTCATCAGCAGGGCACCTATAAGCACAGCGTATCTATACCCGACTACCTTATCGGCAAAATAACCTCCAAGCAGCGTAGAAATATAAACAAGAGATGTATAGGTACCAAAGATCGCCATTGCATGACCTTTTGGCCAACCCCATCCGCCATCAACCAACTGTGCAGTAAAAAACATGATCAGCAGCGCTCGCATGCCATAGTAGGAAAAGCGCTCCCACATTTCGGTAAAAAAGAGTACAAAAAGACCTGCTGGGTGTCCCAAGACTTTTTCATTGAAAAAGAGATTGGCTTCTTTAGACATTTTATTTATGTTTTGAAGATTGAATAAAATTAAAAAATGGCGGACAATTTATGCCCGCCAGTACAAATATATAAATCCTGAAATTATTTTACACCATGCATGCTTTTTAAAAGAATCTTTGACAGTTGGAAAAGCGACAGTGCAGCCATTCCATTCTTTAAAAAAATCATAGTTTACTTAATACCGTGCATCCATTTAGCGATGATTGGTGAAGCTAAGATCAACAATATTCCAGCTCCGGCAGCGAATAAACCTAAGTTGGTGAATACACCCAAACAAAGTTCTAAAGACACTGATGCTGGTGCATCTTCCGGAACAACGGTCAACTGAGCAATTCTCTTTCCCGCTTGGTGAGCTAATGAAGAAGCCATCATCCAGAATCCCATTACAAATCCTACAACAGTAGCTGGTGCTAATTTTGTTACGAGTGACAAGCCAACAGGTGACAACGCCAATTCTCCAATAGTATGTAATAAATATAGGAAAACCATAAACATAGCTGGAATCATACCGTCAACAGCAGCGCCTTTACCAAGATTCAAAACCATAAAGCCTAAGCCCAAAAGGATCAGGGCAACTCCAAATTTTACAGGCGCAGCAGGTTCCATATTTTTCTTGGACAAGGTCACCCATAACCAGGAGAATAATGGGGCAAACAACATGATAAACAATGGATTCAAAGACTGGAACATGGTTGTTGTTAAAAATGAGCTTTTTGCTACATTCTTATCTGTAAATACTGTCAAGGCACTACCTGCCAACTCGAAGAAAGTCCAGAATATTACAGAGAAGATAAATAAGGTAGCAATTACCCAGATTCTCTGTCTTTGAACCACTTCGTATTGGAAGGAATTGATAATCAGATAAACAATCATTCCCAATCCAATCAAGCCTAGTGAAATATCTAGAATGTCATTGTATCCAATCAGGAACCACAAAGCAGGAATCATTGCCAAGGAAAGGATATAAATAAGAAACTCACTTGGAATGCCCATGATTTTAGAAGCGGTACCATCAATTTTCTTATAAACAGGTACAACATTATCTATATCTGTTTCCTCAGCTACTAGTTCACCTCTGCTTCTGCGTTCAGCAAGCGCTTCTTCTCCATTTAATTCAACAGCTTCATGCGGTGCATAACCTTTGTCACCCAGTACATTGGTATAAATAGCGATTAAGTAAACTATTAAACCTACCAACATACCTAAACCAGCTAACAAGAAACCATACTGAAAACCATAAGTTTCTCCTACTAAACCACAAGTTAATCCGGTAAGGAAAGCTCCGATATTGATCCCCATGTAGAAAATGGTGAAAGCACCATCTCTTCTTGGATCTTTTTTAGCATAGAATTTTCCAATCATACTTGAAATGTTTGGCTTGAAAAATCCGTTTCCTATAATCAACAAGGAAAGAGCAGTAAGGAAAGCGTACTCGTTCTGGAACATCAGTACAAACTCACCAATCATCATCAATACAGCACCCCAAAGAATTGATTTTCTATAACCAATAAAGCGCTCAGCAATTAACCCCCCGATAAGCGGAGTAGCATAAACCAGCGCACCATAAGCACCGTAATATCCATAAGCCTTGTCAAGCTCATATCCCAAAAATCCTTTGGTCATGTATAATACCAAAAGGGCACGCATACCATAATAAGAAAAACGTTCCCACATTTCGATAAAGAAAAGGAAAAATAAGGCCTTGGGATGTTCCTTTCTGTTGGTCAAGATTACAAAACCTATCCAGATTAAACTACCGATCCAAGCCAGGGCCATAATGGTAAATGGACTCATAAAGGTTGATTTTTAGAATTTTAAAATATTGTAAATAAAAATTATTATCAATTTTAAGAAAAAAAATGACAATTGAAGGCAAAAGGTAAAAATAAAAATGAATATAAACTTATAAAATAGAGAATATTCGTTTTTGTAAGAACCAAAAAACAAAATAAAATTTAGGCTTTGAATAAAATAGAGCGGCTTGAAAAATCTATTTCCTGACAGATTGCGCTTCTTTTAAAAGTGCATCTTCTGCATTACGATCTGTTATGTAATAATAACTTCCCTTGCCACTTTTGGCAATCAAACTGAGATTTTCTTTAACCTGTTTGAACTCTTTCTTGTTAAAATAAAAGATGCTCATCCTGATATCTTCTTTTGCCTTTCTTTTTACTAGGGTTTTGGACTCAGGGGTTAACTTAAAATTTCCATCCGTTGAGAGGATAATCTTATTATTTCCTCCTTTTATAAAGCTGGATTTAGCCATAGAGTAAGCTAATTTCAATCCCATATCGACATTACTCGAGGCCTTGATTTTCAACGTATTCAAACTGTCTAGAATGACGGCCTTTTTTCTTGCGGAGGTAGGCGGTAGAACCACTTCAGCAATATTAGAATAGGAAATGATGCTGATATTGTCTTCATCTCTGAGCAGATTTAAAAACTGTTGCAAGGATTTCTTCAATAAAGGCAGTTTTTCGGGTTCATCCATCGAGGCTGAGACATCAATCAATAAAATTAAATTATTGGCAGCAAAACCCTCCATACTCATCTCAGGACTTTTTTTGATGCTGTCTTTTTTATTGTTGACAATTGGAACGCTGTCTTTTTGAATTTTGACGGTCACTATACTATCCTTTCTGGCTGTTGTATCTGCTCTGGTTTTTTGAAGTTGGGCAAAGAATTTTTCAGCATCCGGCAAAGAGTCCTTGTTGTAATTTGAATAAGCAGGATGCTTGGGATAAATTACTTCATAAATCGGAGGCAATTCATCTGCCAAAATCAGCTTTTCCTTACTGGAACTCACCAAAATATTGTACAGATGAGATAATCCGTCCTGATAAAATCTATTGTGTTTTTTTATTAAAATATCATTGTAGTAATAGTAGGAAGGGTCGTGAATTCGACCGCTGAACTGTGGGTCATTTTTATTGGAATAAGCTTTGGCAGTTTCTAAAACAGATTCAGAAAGTCCTAAGAATTGATCATAAGAATCAAAAAAGAGTTTAGATTCTTTGGGGATAAATTTTAAATATTCTGTTTTGTTATTTTTTAAATCCTGAATCAGATCCCTCATCTTATTACAATCCTGAACAATCAAATTCGATTTGTCTTTGGCTCTGACAGCTCGCATCAGCCTTTTGGTTTGTTGCAAAACATTTGACCACTGAACCAAAAGCAGTCTATTGGAAGAATTTAAAACAAGAATATTAAAACTACTTAAAATGGTAGATTGCTGCCAGAATAATTTTTCCTGTAAGGCATAAATATCAAAATAAGCCAGTTCAATTGCTCTGAGCCATTCGTAGGATTTCGAAAGATGTTCATCAGTTTTATAAGTGGCTGACTTTAGATAATTATCCATTTTCAGACGAATATCATCTACTTTTTGGGCAACCTCTTTAATTTTTGAAACATAATCCATGGACTTAGCCCGATATTCTGCAGGAATTGATTGTCTTTCCTGCATCAATTTCACATAAAGACCTTCGTCATGAACAGGCTTTGATACTTGGGCTTGAAAGTTAAAATCAGTTTGGTATTGCTGACCTTGCTGCAGATTTTCTACCAGTCGATTGACCTCTGTATTGGTATTCTCAAAACCCGCCAGATTGGCTTCCAGATTATTGATTACCTGATTGGAATAAATCAGATAGTTGTTAATAGCCTGATAAGTCTTTTCATCCAAATAGGCTGTTTGGGACAATAAAATTTCGGTCTTTACAAGAAATAATGTCCAGAAAATTATCAGCGAAAATGTAATGTGATTAGCAGCCATCTTGTACATCTTGAAAAAAGGATTTATTGTTCTTTCTTCAGC
>JBILRD010000421.1:0-2595 GCA_044372845.1 Saprospira sp.
TTAGGAATTGTTTGGAAGCTTGATAAAGCAATTCAAAGTTAGCTTCGTTGTTGCGTTCTGTTTCCTTGTATAGCCTTTCAATGATCAATCTCAATTGTTTGGAACCACTCTCCGGTTTGACGGTGGAACCTATTTTATCTGAAAAGCTGAGCAGTCCTACCTTGTCATATTTTTTCAAGGCAATGTTTGAAATTGCCAATGAGGTATTGATGGCATAGTCCATTAAACTTAAGCCTTCAAAAGGCATTTTCATAGAACGCCCCTTGTCAATGACCATGACCACCTGTTGAGATCTTTCATCTTCGTATTGGTTAACCATCAGACTGTTTTTTCTGCTGGTCGCTTTCCAGTTAATACTTCGATAATCATCCCCTTTGACATATTCTCGTATCTGTTCAAATTCATAACTGTTGCCAAGCTTTCTGATTTTTTTTACTCCCGGAAAGGTCGTCAATCTGGAAAGTGCTATCAGTTCATATTTTTTCATTTGAATGACAGATGGATAGACAGGAATGGAGCTTGAAGCCTTTTCAACGATTTTTCTGGATATCAGTCCGATTGGAGATTGAATGAAAATATTGATGTTGTGAAATTGATAAATCCCTCTTGATGTAGGTCTTAGTTCGTAGACAATAGTTTCTGTGGATGTAGATTTTATAAAGAATTTTACTAAAAAATCTCTTTTTTGAAATTGATCAGGAATCTCATCGATGAGTTTGATTTTTAAACCAAGATTAAAATTGTTTGAAATTTTTATTTTAATCGGATTGAAATCTCCCATAGAGAATAATCTGGGTAAGATTCTTTCTGCTTTTAGTTTTAAACCTCGATTGTAGAGAATGATGATATCAGTGAGGGCAATTGCTAAAAAGAGGATCAATGATCCTTGAGCAAAAGGAAAAAGTAGGGGGATGAAAAAGCTGCAAATAGATAAAATAATAATCAGCGAGTAGATCGAAAAAAATCTGGAACTTAAAAAAACGGAGGATAAAAAAAGGTTGATGGCCGATAAAACTACCCCGATTCTCCAAACATAGACCAGTGCTATGGAAATGGGAGAAGGGATAAAACTGATACCAAACAATAGAATGTGCAAGCTCAGCAAGAACCACCTTTTCTTATAAAATTGCATAAGTTATAATTTCTAAGTTCAAGATACAATATAGAGTTGAACAGAGCAATATTTAATAATAATATCTAAAGCTCCAGGTAAAAGAAAGTTGAAATCTAAATTAAAACTATCTTTGTAATCATTGTTCTATAAAGATAAAATCTATGCTTTTTCTTATTCTAAGTGTATTAAGTTCAACAATTCTGGGATTACTTTTTAAGTTTTTTCCAAAATATGGGATCAATACTTTTCAGGCTATTGTAGTGAATTATTTCATCTGTGTCATTTGTGGGACGCTTGTACTTGGAGAATTGCCACTAAGCATTGACACCTTTAGTGAAGATTGGTTTCCACAGGCTTCTCTTCTGGGAATTCTATTTATCAGTGGTTTTTACACCGTTGGAATGACTGTTTTGTTATACGGACTTACCATAGCGCAGGTTTTACAGAAGATGACCTTAATAATTTCAGTACCTTTTGCAATTTTAATGTTTAAGGAGGCAGCTGCACCTACCAAAGTTATAGGGATAATAATCGCTTTGGCTGCTGTGGTATTAAGCAATTGGCCCCAAAAAAATAAGGAGAAGGAAGATTCAAAGATTAGTCAAGAGTTGCCTTTTTCAAAAGCTGTCTTATGGTTTTTTCCATTGTATGCTTTCATTGCCAGTGCCGGAATAGAATGTGGTATTCAATATGTTGAGCATTCATATCTTGCTGGTTCTGATGCCTCTGCTGCAAAATTCAGTTCAACCATTTTTGCTTCTGCTGGTCTTCTTGGTACTTTGGTTATTGTCTATCTAATGATTTTCAAAAAAACTAAGTTGGAATTTAAAAATATTTTAGCGGGAATACTGCTTGGCATTCCAAACTATTTCTCTATTTATTTTTTGATCAAGGCTTTTGGATATTGGGATAAATCAATAGTACTACCTGTTAATAACATATCTATTGTTGGGTTATCAGCACTTTTGGGTTTGTTAATGTTTAAAGAAAAACTGAGTTTTGTTAACTGGCTTGGAGTTGCTTTGGCAGCCATTGCAATATTACTCATAGGTTTGTAATCCAATTATTTGAAGTTCTAGGATTTTTTTGTTAAAATTGACACTGGTAAACGTCCAAATCAGCCTTCTATGAGAACTAAATACTTTTTTATTTTTCTTTTGTTTGTAATTGTTAAACATTCAATTTCTGCTCAATTTTATGCAGAGGTTGGTTACGAGTTCGGATTCCTGAAGCAAGCAGAGTTAAATAAGATTGTTTCTCAATACAATAGCAGAGAAAACCATCAGTTGAAGGATTTTAATTATATAAATGGCTATCGAGTTGGGTTTGGGAAGTATAGCAAATACAGCAATTTTGAACTTGGTTTTGGAAATATTTTTAAAAAAAATACCAGCCTTGCTCCAGATCAATTCAGATCAAAAACTGAATTAGCAGTAAATTTTACATCTTTTGACGGTTCCTTTTCCTATAAACCATGGAAG
>JBILRD010000071.1:0-8012 GCA_044372845.1 Saprospira sp.
GGGGATTAAGTCTGGATATTTTAAACAGAACCCTTTCTAAAAATCAAAAAAACTCGGATGCCTATCTTAACAGGGCGATTTGTAAATATCACTTAGGCGAGTACAATGCCAGTCTTGAAGATATTAATTTTTCATTGGACATCGATCCCGGAAATCTTAAATCTACCTTATACAAAGGTTTCTTAATGTCAAAATTTGGAGAATATAAGGAAGCTTTGATTCTTTTAAATACGGTTGAAAAAAAATTAAGCCCGGAAATTTACAGCAATGAAATCATTTCCGAATTCAAAGAAATTTGGTTCCATATTGGAAACTGTCATCTAAACCTGAAAGATTTTTCTTTGGCTTTGTATGCCTACAATAAAGCTGTGAAAGAAAATCCTGAAAACTCAGATATAATTTACAGCAGGGCCGCCGTACATTACAACAATAAAAATTGGGTAGAAGCTTTAAAGGATTATAATAAGGTAATCAAATTAAACAGAAAAAACACTAATGCTTTTTACTACAGAGGTCTTTGTAATCGCGAATTATACAATTACAATGAGGCTATCAAAGACTTTGACTATATAATCAAAATTGCTCCTAAGAATGGTTTGTTTTATCATACTCGCGGTGTAGTTTATGCTGAAAAAGGAAATCATAAAAATGCCATAAATGATTACAATATGGGATTGGAATTGAATCCTAACAATGCCGATATTTTTCTGAGAAGGGGGTATTCCTTACAGAAAATTGGTTCTACAGGCAGTGCTATTAAAGATTTTTCGAGGGCAATTTCTCTAAGTAAAGAGATAAAACCTTATGCCCTGAGTAATAGAGCAAATTCTTATCGAATTCTGAAACAATACTCTGAAGCTAGAAATGACATTCGCGTTTCTCTGTCTCTGGATTCATTAAACAACTGGGCTTACCTCTACAGCGGCTTGATCAATTCAGATGAGGGGCTATTGGATCAGGCGATAGAAGATTTTAATCAATCAATAAATCTAAATCCTAATATTCCCGAATCTTTTTACCATCGAGCAGAACTTTATATCAAAAAAGGTATGTATGATAAAGCCTTATCCGATTTGCAAAGGACAGAATCCATCGATGCTAATTTTAGAAAAAAAGAGGTTGCAGAATTAAAGAAAAATGCATTAAACCAGTCAAAAGCTTGATTTGCTATTTAATGTTAAGATCCGATGTTAGCGCATAATGATCTGTAATTGCCTTGTCTTGGATTTGATGTTTTAATACTTCAAACATTTTTGAAGTAAAAATATAATCAATCCTCAGCATGGGTAGGGATCCTGCATAGGTTGTTCCTAAACCTTTTCCTCTTTCTGTAAAAGAATCCTTTAATCCCTTGGAAATAATTCTGTAGCTGTAGGACATCGGAATATCATTAAGATCTCCGCAAAGAATCACAGGATAAGGTGAATCGGCAATATGTGCTGCTATCTCTCTGGCTTGAATCGCCCTCATCTCAAAGGCATTGCTAAGCTTTTCTTCCACCTTGATATATTTTTCCTGCGTTTCTTTTTTATTCAAGGAACTCAAATTATCCCTTTTAAGCACTTCATCTGCAGCAGTGCCCAATTTTGTCGATTGAAGATGAATGGCATAAATTCTGATTTTTTGATTTTGAATCTGAACGTCTGCATGGATGGCCCCATTTCCGGAACCTTCAAAACTTATCACACCCTTGTTGCTCAAAGGATATTTGCTAAAAATAGCCAGACTGCTCAATCCGCCACGATGTTTGTATTTGAGCCCTTTTTCTTTAAGATAACGATCAGCTCTGTCTGATGAAGCTTCTCCTTTGCCAGAAAATTCCTGCCCAAAAAATAGATCTGGATCTTGTTTTTCTATATAACTTATTATTTGATCCTGAGCCTCTTTACATTTTTCCAAATCCCGATAAATCGTTGTATTAAAATAATGAACATTATAGGTCATAATTCTAAAACTATCTTCCACATCAGCAATAGGACTGTTAAATCCGATCAATTTAGGAATATGTGCCAGTCCAATAAAAATGGTAAAGAAAGAAAGGTAGATGGCTCTGCTCTTTCGAAAGAGCCAGAAAAGGATCCAGAAAATATTCAGAAACAATAAAAAGGGATATGCTATCGCTAAAATAGCGAGCCAAGAGGATAGTTTTGGAGAAATATATGGCGACAAATAGGTCAAAAACAATAAAATGGCAGACAAAATATTTGCATACCAGAGAGCACTTAATGATATCTTTTTTAAAACTCTGATCATTTCAAAGGCTCGAAAACTGATTAAAAATAAAAGGAGAAACAGTTTTTGGGTTCTGTCTCTCCTTTAAGTATTTATGATTATGAAAGTCGATTCAATTCTTCTTTCAACAATTGGATTTTAGCTTGTCCATCTGCTAATTTCTTGCGCTCATTCTCCACTACTTCCGGCTTGGCGTTCTGCACAAATTTTTCATTGCTCAACTTTTTGTCGATAGAAAAAACAAAACCTTCGTAATATTCCAAATCTTTTTGAATTCTGGCAATTTCCTCCTCCACATTGATCTCTTTCTGGAATAACAGAAAATATTGTTCTGTACCTGCTAAAAATGAACTTGCTTCCACTTCCTCCTTAGTAATTTCCAGAGTCTCCAGATAGCCAAGTTTGACGATTGACTCTTTCAAACCAGGCTCTGAAAGGAATTGATTGGCGGAATCGGAGTGTTTTACCAATAGTTTTAATAATTCTTTTTCTGAAAGCTGATTTTTTGCTCTTAGCTCGCGGGTATTCTTTAATACCTCTTTCATTTTTTCTACTTTCTGCAAAAACTTGCTGTCATAGCTTCCGACCTCAGGCCATGAACTGATCACACAATCCTCTCCAGCCTGACGATTTTTAAGGTTGGACCAGATTTCTTCGGTGATAAAAGGCATATAAGGATGAAGAATGGTCATCATCTTCTCGAAAATATCGATGGTAAAATTCAGTGTTTTTCTATCGATGGGATGACCATAAGCTGGTTTGATCATTTCAAGATACCAGGAACAGAAATCGTCCCAGATAAAATTATAAAGATTCATCAATACATCTGATAGACGGTAGGATTCAAAACCGGCATTGAATTGCTCTAGATTTTCAGATAATTTTTGCTCTATCCATTTCATCGCAAATGCAGCTTCGGCACTGGGTTCATCTTCAGTTATTTCCCAACCTTTGATAAGCTTTAAAGCATTCCAGAGTTTATTGGTAAAATTTCTCCCCTGCTCACAGAGCTTGCTCTCATTCAAAATCTGAGTATTGTTTTTATCAGCAAAAGGAGCATCAAAAATAACATCATTACCGGCAGCAGAACAAGATAACATACCAAATCTCACACCGTCAGCACTATACTTGTTGATCAATTCAATCGCATCGGGAGAATTTCCCAACGACTTAGACATCTTGCGGCGTAACTTATCTCTTACCATTCCGGTAAAATAAACATCATTGAATGGCTTCACGTCATGTCCTTCACCGAGGAGATCTCCAGACCATTCATAGCCTGCCATGATCATCCTGGCAACCCAGAAAAACATAATATCCCAACCGGTTACCAACACATTGGTCGGATAGTAATATTTTAATTCTTCAGGATTTTCAAAACCGTCAAAAACAGCTATCGGCCACAACCAGGAAGAAAACCAGGTATCTACCACATCTTCATCCTGCTTGATATCCTCCGCTTTGTAGCTTGCTCCATTTTTGTTTAAAACTTCCAAAGCTTCTTCGATTGTCTCGGCAACAGCCATATTACCATCCTTGGCATAAAAGGCCGGAATTCGCTGCCCCCACCAAAGTTGTCTGGATATACACCAGTCGCGAACATTCTCTGGCTTTAACCAGTTGCGATACATATTGATCATGTGCTCTGGAAAAAAACGAACATCACCCTCCTCCACAGCAGCCAATGCCATGGCAGAAAGTTTTTCCATATTCACAAACCACTGTTCTTTCAAACGTGGCTCTATAACTGCTCCTGTTCTTTCAGATCTTCCAACCTTATTTTTATATGGATCAATAGAAACTATATTGCCTAATTCATCCAGTTCTTTGACTATTTTCTTTCGGACTTCGAAACGATCCATGCCAACATAGTGCATAGCGGCAGAACTCATAGTACCGTTATCATTGAATATATCAATACTCTGCAACTGATGACGCTGACCGATTTCATTGTCATTCATGTCGTGTGCAGGAGTAACTTTCAGCGCTCCGGTTCCGAATTCCATATCAACATAATTGTCAAAAATGATCGGCACCTCTCTGTTGGCGATAGGCACAATGGCTTTTTTACCCTTAAGATGAGCGTAGCGTTCATCTTCGGGATTAACGGCGATGGCGCTATCCCCCAGAATTGTTTCTGGTCTGGTAGTAGCAATGGTAATCCATTCGTCTGTTGTTCCGGCAATTTTATATCTGACTTTGAACAATCTCGAATCTTCCTCGTGATACTGTACTTCTTCGTTGGACAGAGCTGTTAGAGCTTCGGGATCCCAGTTGATCATTCGAAGACCTCTGTAAATCATTCCTTTGTTGTATAGGTCGACAAAAACCTTGATGACATAATCAGACAACTTCGGTTCCATCGTAAAGCGGGTACGATCCCAGTCGCAGGATGCTCCCAACATTTTTAGTTGGTCGAGAATGATTCCACCATATTTATCCTTCCATTGAAAGGCATGCTGCAGAAACTCATCACGAGAAATATCAGATTTTTTGATTCCTTTTTCTCTAAGCAGTTGAACCACTTTAGCTTCCGTAGCGATGGAGGCATGGTCAGTTCCAGGCACCCAACAGGCATTCATGCCTAACAATCTCGCTCTGCGTATCAATACATCCTGAATGGTGTTATTGAGCATGTGTCCCATGTGTAAAAGACCCGTAACATTGGGCGGTGGAATCACAATGCTGTATGCTTTTCTATGATCAGGTTTTGATTTAAAATATCCTTTTTCTGTCCAGTGCTTGTACCACTTTTTCTCTATTTCCTGTGCGTTATAATTCTTTTCCATTCAGCTTTTTTATTTTGAAACATTCGACAAAGGCAAAGATATAATTTATTCGTTTTTTGGCTGATAGTTGTATGATAAATAATAGCCCAAGTTATGAGATTAAAACATTATGTAAAAATGAATTTATAATCTAAATAGTAAATTGAAAGTTTTTGTAAATTTTAAGCCAGATGAAAAATTTCAAAACCAAAAAAAGACATTCGATATCAAATTGTTTCGAATTGCTTAATTTTGAATATTAAACAAATTTTATGAACAGGATATTGGATATCAAGCCTGATAGACTATTGGATCGTGTTAATTTATTTGCAGCATTATGGTTGATACTTTCAGTCATTGCTGCACTTAAGCAATATGCAACGGATAGATTTAACAATTACAAGATTTTTCAATACGTTTATTATCATACAGTTGACGGCGTTTCGTTGTATGCTGAATATCCTCAGGAATATTTTGATCACAATCATTACGGGCCGCTATTTTCTGTTATCATCATGCCATTTGCACTTTTGCCTGATGTATTGGGTATGAGCCTCTGGAATTTTACAAATGCTACTTTTTTGCTTTTTGCAGTTTATCAACTGCCACTTACAAAGGTTCAAAAATCATTGATTCTACTTATTTCAGCTCATGAATTTTTGACGACCAGTCTCAGTTTTCAGTTCAACCCTTCTATTTCGGCTATTGTAATGCTCTCCTATGTTTTTATTGATAAAAAGCAGGATTTCTGGGCGGCCATGCTCATAATGCTTGGTACCTTTATCAAACTTTATGGTATCGTAGGGCTGGCATTCTTTTTCTTTTCTAAAGACAAAATGAAATTTATCCTTTCATTGCTTTTTTGGGCGCTGGTTTTCTTTGTTCTACCCATGCTCATTTCGTCTCCTGATTTCATCATCCACTCTTATTATGACTGGTATGAAAGGCTGCTTGCCAAAAACAAGGAAAACATACTACGAAATGATATGCAAGACATTTCATTGATGGGTATGATTCGAAAGATAAGCGGAAATCTTAACCTACCCAATCTCCCTTTTATTTTGAGCGGTATGTTTTTAATGGGGCTCTGTTACCTCCGAATCTCCATGTATAAGGTGGAAAAATTTAGATTATTGCTCCTATCTTCTGTGCTTATCTTTACGGTCATATTCAGTACAGGTTCAGAATCTCCCACTTATATTATAGCTTTTATGGGCTTTGCCTTATGGTTTGTCTTGATTAAAAAGATAAATTATTTTCATATTTTTCTCTTGATATTGACTCTGGCTGTCAGCAGTTTTTCTCCTTCTGATCTTTTTCCGGCCTACCTTAGAGAGCATTTTGTAAAACCTTATGCACTGAAGGCTCTTCCACTGGTCCTCGTTTGGTTCTTGATAATTTATAAAATGCTGACATTGAAAGATGAGGAGAAAAGTGAAATTGATATTCACATAAAAGCAAAATCTTCTTAAATATGATCATCCGAATTTTGTTGACAAATTTATGATGGGGAAATTAGATCAAAAATAATCTTTCTATGATTATCAACTCTGTTGTTCTAAATACGGGAATCAAAATAAAAAAAACTGCTTGTAAACATAAAATAAAATATCAAAGAGGGCTGTAAAACAACAAAAACTGAAATATTGAGAGCTTCATAGCTAATACCACTTATCCTTGATAAGTCAAAAACAAGATTACAACAAATGTTAAAAAAATTAGATTCAGCATAATTTCTATATGGAATATTAGTAACAGGATCCGCACAGAAAAAATACATAATTCCAAAAACTATGAGAAAATAAATAAAACTAAAAATCATAGTTCCTCTTATCATGCTATTTGGCAATTTAAACCTTTTGAACATTAGAAAAGAAAGAATAAAAAAGTAAAGAATAATTCCAGGAAAAATAATTACAAAAAGAAGAATATTAGTAAGCATATAACCACCCATGAATTTGCCGAAATAATTTAGAATTTTGATGCTGTATTCAAAGAATTCTGTTGTAAAACCAATTTCATTTGATATGTAATTATATTGGTCTGATCCCCCAAAAAATAAAATCAAAAGGAATACTAAAAGAGAAACCAAAGAGAAATATATAGAAGTAAAAAGTCCTAATTTTTTCATAACATTTTACCAGTTTATAACAATATTTAGTTTAAGTAATAGAATTTATTTAAAAGCAAAATCTACGTGGATATGGTCATCGTGCATTTTGTTAACAAATTTATGATAAGGATAACTTCTAACCAGTTTGGCAATTTTTTTACCAGTTTTAGTTTGAATCAGGTTGTCCTTTATCTCATCACGTATGATGACTTTTGAAACGGTCAATCCATTTTGCAAAGCTGCTTCCTGAACAGCAGAAATTAGTTCTGCTAAAGCGTCAAAATCAATTTGAACAGATTTATCTATGTTTAAATATCCATTTTTATCAAATTCATATCGATAGTGAAAAAGACCGCTATGATCATAAAAATAGCATGGCTTAGAATCAATTTTCAACTTTGGCACCATCAAATCAACACTCATCCCATTCCTATGTGTTTCGTGCAAAAGTGTTTCTCCGCCTTCTTTTTTACTTAGTTCCATAATATAAAAATGTCTATTTGGACATTTCTCTTCCAAAATTTTCATTGCCTTTTTCAAACTTTGATAGACAGCAGAGTTTGTAAAACACATACCCAGCATAAAATAACTTCCATAGCTGAAGTATGAAAAATTATCTCCGTAAAGATCGAATTTATAAGCATTTTTCAAATTTCCATTCCCTACAGTACCAGTTGAAACACTAACTCCATTATTCCAGTGAAAGATTACAGGTGAAGCCCATAATAAAGCAGTAATGAAAGGAATAATCAGTATTATTGCTATTTTTTTGGTAAATACTTTTTTAAGCTTCATAGTTTAATTATCATAATGAAGTTTTAAAATCTACTCTTAACGATAAAATAAAACAGATATTGTTTATGTGTTTTTTCATTCAATACTTATATTCAATTGTTTGC
>JBILRD010000423.1:0-2587 GCA_044372845.1 Saprospira sp.
CCTTACAAGATTTCCGCAAGCAGAAATCAATTTTGTTCCAGTACTTCTTCCTACACCTATCTTGGCATATTCCTCACCACCCATATTTACAATGGGAACAACTGCAGCAATACTTTCGACATTATTAACAACCGTTGGGCAATCCCATAAACCTTTAACCGCAGGAAATGGTGGCTTCATTCTAGGATTTCCCCTTTTGCCTTCCAATGATTCAAGAAGGGCCGTCTCTTCACCACAAATGTAGGCACCTCCACCAGGTGCGACTACCAAATCAAGATGATATCCACTACCAAGAATGTTTTTTCCTAAAAAACCATGGTTATAGGCTTCCTGAATAGCTTTTTGAAGAATTTCAAGAATCCACATGTACTCACCTCGGATATATATCACAGAGTAATTTGCTCCAAGGGCATAGCTTGCTGTAATCATTCCTTCTATCAAAAGGTGGGGAATCTTTTCCATCAAGTATCGATCCTTGAAAGTACCGGGCTCAGACTCATCGGCATTGCATACCAAATAACGAGGCACTCCTTCAGGTTTAGCCAGAAAAGACCATTTCATCCCGGTTGGGAAACCAGCTCCTCCTCTACCTCTTAGTCCAGATTTTTTTACTTCTTCAACAATCTCCTCCGGTGACATTGTCTTCAAAGCCTTTTCGACGGATTTATATCCACCGTTTCTTCTGTAAACATCGAATGATTCAATGCCAGGTATATTTATATTTTCCAACAATAATTTTCTTCCCATCATCGGTAAAAATTATTTAGTTTGATTTTTGAAATCTTCCAACAAAGCATCAATTTTATCTTTGTCAAGATGTTCATAATATTGTTTTCTGCATTGAAGCATTGGACCGTAACCACAGGCGCCGAGACATTCTACTGTTTTTAAGGTAAAAAGACCATCAGCAGTAGTTTCTCCGACTTTTACGCCTAATTTTTCCTGTAAATAATTGATCATATTATCACTACCGACTAACATACAGGGTCCTGTTCTACAAACCTCCAGAACATGTTTTCCGACGGGTTCAATATTAAACATGGTATAAAAAGTTGCTACTTCATACACCTCAATAGGTTTTATATTAAGAATTTCTGCTACATAATTCATAGTACCTACACTTAACCAAGCTCTTTCCTCTTGTGCAAGATGTAGTATGGCCAAGATTGCACTTTTTTGTTTTCCCTCAGGATATTGAGCGATCATTGTATTGACCTTAGCCATGGATTCAGGGCTAAACTCAACACGCTCATTATATTTATTTACATCTAATTTTGTACTCATAATTAAGCATCTAATTCACCTGCAATTACATTTAAACTACTCAAAGTCAATACAGCATCACTTATTGTCTGACCTTTGATCATTTCAGGATAAGCCTGATAGTAAATAAAACACGGACGACGGAACTGAAGTCTGTAAGGAGATCTACCGCCATCACTGATTAAATAATATCCCAACTCACCGTTTCCTCCTTCTACACAATGATAGACTTCTCCAACAGGAATTTTTGTTTCACCCATCACTATCTTAAAGTGATAGATAAGTGCTTCCATATTGTTATATACTTCTTCTTTTGGCGGCAAATAAAAATCCGGGACATCTGCTTTATAAGATCCTTCAGGCATATTTTCCAAAGCCTGATGGATGATGTTTAAACTTTGTCTTATCTCTTCCTGACGAACCATAAAACGATCATAAGTATCACCATTTACACCAACCGGAATGACAAAATCAAAATCCTGATAAGAGGAATAAGGGTTCATGACTCGAACATCATAATCCACGCCGGCTGCTCTAAGGTTAGGTCCTACAAAACCAAAATCCATAGCTCTTTGCGCAGAAATGGGACCTGTACCCATAGTTCTGTCCATGAATATTCTATTTCTAGACAAGAGGGCATCGAACTGATTGAATGTTTTAGGAAATTCCTTTAAAAAAGATCGTAATTTAGAATAAAATGTAGGCGAGAAATCTCTTTCAAATCCTCCTATTCTTCCAATATTGGTGGTCAATCTAGCTCCACAAACCTCCTCGTACAATTCATAAATTTTTTCTCTTTCCTGAAACATGTATGTAAAACCTGTCAATGCTCCAGTGTCCACACCAACAACTGCATTACATATTAAATGATCCGCTATTCTGGCTAATTCCATAATGATAACTCGCATGTAGTCTACTCTCTTTGGCATTTCTGCACCAATGAGTTTTTCGACCGTCATGTGCCAACCTATATTATTTATGGGAGAAGAACAGTAGTTTAATCTGTCGGTAATGGGTGTAATTTGATTGTAGGGTCTTCTCTCTGCCAGTTTTTCAAAAGCACGATGTATATACCCCAAAGTTTGTTCCGATTCGACAATTTTTTCACCATTTACCTTCATGATATTTTGAAAAATACCATGAGTAGCCGGGTGAGTTGGACCAAAATTGATGGTAGCTAATTCTCCATCAAGATTATCAATCTCAACAAATTCTTTTTCCTTATATTTTAACTCATTACTCAACTGCTCCATCCTTTTAAGATTTAAACCTGCCAAAAAATCTGTCATCCTTATCTTCTCTGGTAGCATCTTCTAGATGATAT
>JBILRD010000424.1:0-2586 GCA_044372845.1 Saprospira sp.
AAAACAGGCCTTTACAGCATCTTTTTCATAATATTCAATACTTTCTAATGCCATATCCTCATTGACAACCAACCAATAACCGTTTAAACTATTATCAATAGTCTTTTTCTCTTCAGTTGCTATGTTGTGAGACCATATAAAATTCGATACCGCTACCAATTGACAGTTGATGTCTCTTATTGTTAAAAAGTAAAAAAACAGAAAACTGAAAATGCTTTTAAAATTGGTATGTATTGTCATAGCGTTATCTTTAGAAAGTCAATATTATCTTTCAAACGCCAATACATGGTATTTATTGTACAGAGAAAATAATGTATTTTTGGAATTTAGTTTCCAATTTTAAATTAGAGTAAAAGCTTTTTCTCGATAACTCCAATACCAAAAAGAGCAAAATCATATTTGACAGGATCAATGGGGTCAAATTTTTTAAGATTATTGCTCAGTTCCAAAACTGCCAGCCAGTCACTCTGTTTTCGCTCCAGCAATCCCAACCTTCTGGCAACCCTATCTACATGAACATCCAGAGGTATCAACAATTGAGAAGGAAGAATTTTATTCCAAATGCCAAAGTCAACGCCCCTGTCATCTTTTCTGACCATCCATTTCAAAAACAAATTCAGTCGCTTACAAGTTGATTTTCTTGCTGGACTGGCAATATGTTTTTTAGTTCGATCCGGAGCAAATGGTAAAGAAAAAAATAATTGATGAAAGCCAATCAATGCTCTTTCAACATTTTCATCTTCTGAGTTTATGAAATCGGAAAATGCAGTTTCAAGGCTTTCGTGATGCGAATAAAACCATTGAAACCATTCCAGAAAATAAAGGCTGTCATCAGCTTGAAAGGTTCTGTGAACAAATTTTAAAAAAACTTTCCTATCAGATTCTTTGTGATTAACAATGAAATTATGCGGATCTTTATCCATCAATTCAATAAGCTTTTCGCCGCTTTTAATGATTTGTTTTCTTTGTCCCCAGGCAAGCATAGCTACCCAGAAACCAATAATTTCAATGTCCTGCAGTTTAGTAAACCTGTGCGGAAGTAGGATTGGGTCGTCTTCAATAAATGAAATCTGATTATAGCTGTTATAGTTTTTGTCTAGCAAAGACTTTAGTTTGATTTCATCCATTAGGCAATTATTTGTAATTGATCATATTATTCGTTCTTCAATCCTTTCATTTCAGATTCAATTTTGATTGCCAAATCTTTTTTGCCATTTTTCTTAAGCAGCTCAGCGTAAGATTTAGCATATTTTTTATTCTTTTTCAATTCATATGCTTGTTTTGCCCAATTTTCAGCCAAGGCTAATCCTTTTTTATCTTGGATATATTGAAAGAAAAGCATAGCATGATAGTTTAGTTTTTCAGCATCTTTTTTACAAAATTTTTGGACATATTTTTTAGTGGAGCTAATAGCCATGGACTCGTTGTTGACATTAAAAGCAAATCTTATATCAGCTAGTAATGAATATTCTGTAGCAAAGGATGGAACTGCAAGCTTCATTTGTTTTTTTGCTTCTGCTAATAAATCCATATTTTGAAATTCAACAGCCTTGTCAACAGTAGCATCGCAAGCATTTTGAATTTTTTTCTTGTAAACTTCTTCAGTCTTTATGGTTATGATTTTATCTTTTAAGTTGACTAATTTATCAAAAATACTGCAGTCCGCTTCAGTTGTAAAATCGAATAAAAACTCAAGAAATTCAGATGACTCAATATTTTTTTGAGTTTTAATATACTCGTTTGCAATTTTAAGAGTTGGTTGACCGCTAATTAAAAGTGAGTAGGCATAAGCTTTTAGCATTTCTGGATCGCGATTGCCTTTTTCATATTCCTCGGCATAATTTTTACTATTATCGCTTTGTGCTAAGGTAGCTTTTCCTAAACCGATGAGCTGATCTGCATTTAACCCGCCAACTTTAGAATTTACCATTTCTCCTTTATCGTTAATGAAAAATAATGTAGGATAAGCGCTTACTCTATATTTTGAAGCAAGTTTTGGACCTTCACCCTTTTCCATGTCCATTTTTACATTGATAAAATGTTTGTTGTAGAAATCGCCAACCTCTTTCAAGGTAAACACCTCTTTTGCCATTCTTTTGCATGGACCACACCATTCTGCATATGCGTCCATGAAAATTATCTTATGTTCTTTTTTGGCAGTTTCTAAAGCCTCCTCCCAGCTTCCCTGAAAAAAAACAATGCCGCTCTGTGCAAAAATCGGAGCTGAAATAATCAGCAAGCAAAATGTTTTTAGAATATTCATAAAGTATGTTTTTAATCGAACGTTTTTATTTCGGATGTTGTTGTTGAAGTTTGATAAAATTAGGGAGTAAAAATACAACTTAATTTTTCAGCTTTAAAATAATAAATATAGCATATCTTCACATTTAAATCTAATACCAAAATATTCTAAATAATTTTACAATGAGTTTAAACGATCAAATCACAGAGGCGCTCAAAGAGGCCATGAAAAACAAGGACGAAGCTAGAAAAAGAACAATTAGAGCTATCAAGTCCCAGATATTATTGATGCAAACCGATGGTTCAGGACAAGAAATTACTACTGATCGCGAGATGAAAATGTTA